>CAYMFP010000047.1:0-14561 GCA_964389385.1 uncultured Phycisphaeraceae bacterium
CCGTCAAGGTGGGAGGGGGCGGGGAGCCGATGATGGGGGCGGGAGCCCGCGGCCGTGCGGCCGGCGGGTGTACGGAGCCGGAGCCATCGAACTCGTCCGGGGCATCATCTTCGATCTCGACGGCGTGCTCTGCCGGACGGACGGTCTGCACGCGGTGGCGTGGGAGGAGATCGCCCGGCGCGAGGGCATCCCGTTCGACCCGGAGGATGCGGATCGCCTGCGGGGGGTGAGCCGGGAGCGGAGCCTCGAGATCCTGCTCGGGCGGGCGGAGCGGACGTACTCGGCGGAGGAGAAGGCGGAACTCTGCGAGTTGAAGGCCACCCTGTTCCGGGCGTCGCTGTCGGGGCTGGGGCCGGACGACCTCTCCGAGGGCGCGGATCGGCTCCTGCGGGAGTGCGCCGGGTGCGGGGTGCGGTGCGCGGTCGCGTCGAGCAGCCGGAACGCGGGGCTGATCCTGGACCGGCTCGGGATCACGCCGCGCTTCGCGGCGGTGGTGGACGGGAACGCGGATTGCCCGCCGAAGCCGGCGCCGGATCCGTTCCTGCTCGCGGCCCGGCGGCTCGGGCTGCCGCCCGGGGCGTGCGTGGTGATCGAGGACGCGGCCGTCGGCATCGAGGGGGCGATCGCAGCGGGGATGCGGGTGGTGGGGATCGGTCGCGGCGAGGTGGTGGGGGGGGCGGACTTGGTGGTGGGGGGGCTGGAGGAACTGCCCCTCGGGCGGGTCCTGGGCCTCCGGAGACGCGCGGGGGCAGCGGTTCTCCAGCGCTCCGCGGCCTCCCGCCGATGACGACGGGGCCCCCGGAGCACGCCGCATGGGAATTCCGCACCCCGAGTGTCCGAAGATCCTGACGAACGCGCAGCTTCTGCGCCGGCGGGAAGAGGCCCGGCGGCGGGGGCTGACCGTGGTGCAGTGTCACGGGTGCTTCGACATCGTGCACCCGGGGCACGTGCGGCATCTCCGGCACGCCGCCTCGCAGGGCGACATCCTGCTGGTGACGGTGACGGCGGACATCGGCGTCGGGAAGGGCGTCGGGCGGCCGCTGTTCCCGCAGGACCTGCGAGCGGAGAACCTGGCGGCGCTCGACTTCGTGGACTGGGTCTACATCAACCCGGACCCGACGGCCGAGGCGTTGCTGGAGCAGGTGCGTCCGGACGTCTACGTCAAGGGGCGGGAGTACGAGTCGAACAACGATCGGCGGTTCCTGGCCGAGCGGGAGGCGGTGGAGCGTCACGGGGGGCGGGTGGTCTTCTCCTCCGGCGACGTGGTCTTCTCGTCGACGGCGCTGATCTCGTCGATGGGCGCGGGCGGCGACGAGCATCCGGACCACGACCCGCGCCTGCGGGCGTTGCGCCGGCTCGGGGCGGGAGGCGAGATCTCGCTCGGCGCGATGGCGCCGCTGGTGGGGCGGTTCTCGGGGAAGCGGGTCGTGGTGGTGGGGGAGACGATCCTGGAGACGTCGGTCTCGTGCGACCGTCCGGACGTGGCGGCGGACGGGGCGTGCTTGTCGCTGCGGCCGATCGAGAGCGTGTCGTTCGATGGGGGGGCGGCCGCGGTGGCGGCGAACCTGGCGGCGCTCGGATCCCGGGTGACGCTGGTGACGGGGCTGCCGGAAACGCCGGAGGGGGCGGAGGTCCGCGGCCGGCTGCGGGGGCGGGGGATCGACGTGGTGGCGATCGAGACGGAGCCGCCGGTGGCGGAGCGGCGGCGGTTCCTCGTCGGCGCCGAGCGGGTGATGGCGTTGGACCTGGTGCGTCCGGCGACGCTGGACGCCGCGACCCGGGCCCGGCTGCTGCAGGCCGCGACGGACGCGGCGGCGGACGCCGACGCGGCGGCGGTGGTGGATCTGGGGGGCGGGTTCCTGACGCCGCACAGTGTGGGGGAGCTGTGCCGGGACCTGCGGCGGTGCGTGCGGGTGCTGGGGGGGCTGGCGCTCGGGAGGCGTGCGGCGTTGGCTTCGTTCCGGCGGACGGACCTGCTGTTCGCGTCCGAGGTCGACGTCCGCGAGACGGTGCGGGACTTCGGGGCCTCGCTGAACACGGCGGCGTGGGAACTCGTGTCGAAGACCGAGACGCAGCGGTTGTTCACGACGCTGGACGCGGCGGGGCTGGTGGCGTTCGAGCAGATCGCCGGCGCCGGGAACGAGGAGTGGGTGCAGCGTCTGCACGCCGAGCACGCGCCGCACCCTGGGCCGCCGCCGCTGGACCCGCTCGGGATGCCGTTCGCCGGCTTCGCGGCCGCGCTGCTCACGCTGGTCGGCGGAGGATGTCGGATCCAGGCGGCGTTCGCCGGGGCGGTGGCGGGTTCGGCGGCGGGGGAGCGGATCGGTCTGCACCCGATCTCCGCGGGCGACCTGCTGCGGCGGGTGCGGGTGCTCGATTCGGCGCCGCTGGCCGTGGAAACGGCGCCGACGCTGCGGTCGTCGGTCGCGTGAGGGCATGCTCTGCTCGATCGTCATCCCGACTCGGGACCGGGCGGAGGCGCTCGCCTCGACGCTCGCGGCGATCGACGCGCGGTGCGGCGCAGCGCTGCGGCTGCACGGGGGGGAGGTGATCGTCGCGGACAACGCCTCGGCGGAGCCGGCCCGCGTTCCCCGCCTGCTTCCGGAGAGCGGCGTGCCCGTGCGCCTGCTCCGTATCGGCGAGAACATGGGGGCGGGGGCCCGGAATCTGGCGGCCGAGGCGGCGGCGGGGGAGTGGCTGCTGATGCTCGACGACGACTCGGCGCCCCGCGATGGGGCGTTCGCGGAGTTGGCGTCGCGGGCGCCGGCGGAGACGGCGGCGATCGGGGGCGAGATCTTCGTCACGGACGGGCACGGGCGGGTGCTGCACCGGGAGTTCGGGGGGCTGCCGGAGGTGTTCGTCGGGTGCGGGGCGCTGGTGCGGCGGGCGGCGTTCCTCGCGGCGGGGGGGTACGACGCGGGCTTCGGCTTCTACGCGGAAGAGCCGGATCTGTGCGCACGTTTGATCGGCGGCGGGTGGCGCGTCGCGTTCTCGCGCGGCCTGCGGGTGGACCACGCGAAGTCGCCGGCGGGCCGGGACCGGTCGCTGGTCGTCAGGAGACTGACGAGGAACACGGCGCTGGTGGCCCACCGGTACACGCCGGACGACCGGCGGAACGAGGCCGTGGAGGCGGTGATCGCGCGGTGCCGGCGCATCGCCGAGCAGCAGGGCGTCCCGGAGGCGGCGCGGGAGGGTGAGCTGGAGTTCCGGGAACGGGCGGCGGCGGAGCGGCCGACGCCGCTGTCGGCGGAGGCGTTCGAGCGGTTCGAGGGGTGGGCCGCGGTCCGGTGGCGCCTGGGGGCCGTTCACGCCGTGCGGCCGATCGAGCGGGCGCGGGTGCTGATGCCGGGGGGGGTGATCGGCAAGGGAAGCGAGGTGATCGAGGCGGTCGTCCGCTCGCTTGGGGCGGAAGTGGTGGGGGGCGAGGAGGGCGGGACGGAGCGGGGAGCCGTGCTCATCCCGGGGACGCTCTCGCCGGGGCCGATGCTCGACGCGGCGGAGCGCCTGCGGGCCGAGCATCCGGGGGCGTGCGTCGTTCTCCCCTGGTCCGCGGGGGAGCCGCTCCCGAACGGCGAGCCCGGCGACGGGGGCGCATTTCTTGAGCGGTCCTGCACGGCCGCCCGATGACACGCGGGATGCGCACCGCCGAGCTGCCCGAGAATCCGGTCGCCAGGAACCGCGTGCTCGGTGCGCTGGAGGGGCTCGTCGCGCAGGGCAGGCACTGGGCGCTGCTGCAGGCGGTGCAGGAAGTCGGCCTGGACCGGGACGCGGACCCGCGGCTGAGAGCATGGGTGGACGCGGCGCTCGCGGCGCTCGGGCTGCCGCTCGCGGGGGAACCGGCCCCGCGGCCGCTCTCCGAGGGCAGGCGGCGGGAACTCCTGGAAGCGAATCTCGCGGTGCTCGCCGGTCGCGGGGGCGTGTCCGCCGACGGCCGTCTGCACGATCGGCTCCGGTCGGTGCTGGCCGACGCGGCGGAGGAGGCGATGTTCGCCGAGGACGGGAACGTCGTGCTCCGGCCGCGGGGCGAGGCCGACATCCGCCGGTGGGTGTGGATCGGAGACTTCCGGGCGGCCGCGGCCGCGGCGCCGGAGGCGTTCGTCGCGGAGCGTGGGGTGAAGACGGGGCGGGTGCTGCTGGAGGGGATCGCGCCGCCGTGGCACGCGCTGGCGGTGCGCGAGGAGTTCCGGCGGGCGGATCTGGACCCAGCGGCCCAAGGGTTCCGACGCGGGCTGCTGGTGGTGGAGCCGGACGAGCGGGCGGCGAGCCGGGCGCTGTCGGTCGTGGACTGCTCGGCCGCGCTGGCGGATGAGGCGGTGGAGTGGTTTCTCGGGCAGGGCGCTTGGGGGGCGCTCGGGCGGTGGCTGGACGAGCGGATGGACCTGATGCCGCCGCGGCGGCTGGCGATGACGCCGCGGGACCCGCAGCGGGCGGCCGCGGCGCAGGCGGCGGCGAGCGAGGCGATGTCGGCGGCGGCGGCGCGGCAGCAGGACGAGCTTGCCCGGCTGCTCGCGAGGGTCGCCCGGGCGTACGACGGGCGCGGTGCGGAGGAGGTCGCCGGGCGGCTCGCGGACGGGCTGGCGCGGGGCGGGCTGCGCGTGCTCATCTCGGGCTCGCGGTTCACGAGCTACGTGCGGCACGCGGCGGCCGATCTGGCGGCCTCGCTGCGGGCGATGGGGCACGAAGCGCTGATCGTCTCGGAGCCGTCGGCGAGCGACGTGCTGGCCTCGCCGGCGTACGCGCGGGCGGTGGGGGAGTTCGTGCCGGACGTCGTGGTGGTGGCGAACTACGGGCGGGCGTCGCTCGCGAACGTCGTTCCGGAGTGCGTGCCGATCGTCTGCTGGGTGCAGGACGCGATGGAGCACCTGTTCGACCCGAAGCTGGTCCGGACGGCGGGGCCGCTGGACGTGTTCATCGGGTACTCCTTCACCGGGGCGCTCGCGGATCCGGCGCTCGAGGGGCGGCGGGTGCTGACGACGGTCCCGGCGAGCGAGATCAAGTTCCATCCGGGGCCGGTCCCGGACGGGGCGCGAGAGCGCCACGGGGCGGACATGGTCTTCATCAGCAACCACGGCGAGCCGCCGGAAGTGCTGCGGGACCGGCTGATCGCCGGCCTGGGCGGGACGCCGGTGGCGCGGCGGCTGATGGAGGCCGTGTGGTCGGCGGCGAACCGGCTGGTGGCCGAGGCCGCGACGCGGCGGATCTGGACGCGGCTGGACGAGGAGATGTCGGCGGCGTTCCGGTCCGTGGCCGGTCGCGCGCCGCAGGGGGCGGAGCTGGGCAACTGCGTGCACCAGATGCTCGTCCCGCTGGTCGGACGACTCTTCCGGCACGAGGGCGTGCGCTGGGCCGCGCGGCTGGCCGAGCGGAACGGGTGGACGCTCCGGCTGCACGGGACCGGGTGGTCGGAGGCGCCCGAGTTCGCCCGGTACGCGGCGGGGCCGATCGAGCACGGCGAGGAGCTGCGGGCGTGCTACCAGAGCGCCGCGGTCACGCTGCACCTCGACCCGAACACGCTGACGCACCAGCGGGTGCTGGAGGCGGCGCTCTCGGGCGGGCTGCCGGCGGCGCGGTTCTGCGCGGACGCGCTGGGGCCGCTCGAGACGCTCGCGTTCGATCAGGTGCGGCGGGACGCGGAGCCGGAGCGCCGTCTGCCGGACGGGCGGCTGTGGTATCAGGCGGTGGACAGCGAGGCCGGGCTGCGCCTGCTCGACCTGAAGCAGCGGCTGGGCGTGCCGGTCTGGCCGCGGATGTGCGCCTCGCCGGAGGAGCCCCTTCCGGCGGAGCCGCCGGAGGCCCGCAGCGGCTCGGATCCGGCGTTCCTCTACGGGGACCTCGCGGAACTCAGCTTCGCCGACGAGGCGGGCCTGGAGCGGTTGGTCGCTCGCGCGCGGGGGGATGCGGCGTGGCGATCCCGCTGGTCGTCCATCGTGCGGAGCAGGGCGTTGGAGGTCGGATCGACGCGCGCGTTCGCATCGCGGATGCTCGCGCTGTGCCATCGCGCGGCGGAGCGGGCGGCGGCGCCGGCCGGAGTCTGCGGATGACGCGGGAGGTCTGGTTCGCGATCCCCTCGGCGAGCGTGCAGCGCTGCCGGGCCCGGCTGCCGGCGTGGCGCGAGCGCGGCTATCGGGTTGCGGTGCTCCAGAACCGCGAGCGCGGCGAGATCCCGGCGGACATCGTGCGTTGGAGCGACGCGTACCCGGGCTGGAGCGCGTCGATCAACATCCTGTGCCGGGAGGTGGTCCCGCCGTCCGCCGACATCGTCGTCTCGGGCGGCGACGACATGCTCCCGGACCCGAACCACTCGGCGCAGGAGCTCGCCGAGCAGTTCTTCGATCGTTTCCCCGACGGCTTCGGCGTCATGCAGCCGCACGGGGACACGTTCATGAACGCGCGGCGCTACTGCGGGAGCCCCTGGCTCGGGCGCGGCTGGATCGCTCGTGCGTACGGCGGCCGGGGGCCGATGCCGCCGGAGTACCGACACAACTGGGCCGACAACGAGCTGTACTGGGTGGCGCGGTGCCTGGGCTCGCTCTGGTCGCGTCCCGACCTGTCGCAGCCGCACGAGCACCACACGCGCCTGGGCGAGACGGCGCCGGCCTGGTGGCGGGCGGAGGTGGAGGCGAACGACCGGCGCGACCTGCAGACGTTCCTCGCTCGCTGCTGGCAGCGGTTCCCCGGGTGCGAGCCGCTGGGCGGCGGACGCACGTTCGACGCCGCGGAGTTCGAGCGGGCGTACGACGGTTCGGCGGAGGCCGTGTGGGCGGCACGCTACGGCCTGGACGCCGCCGGCGGCGATGCGGCCCGGCGGCTGCGCGCGGCGATGGAGTCGCTGGCCTCGCGCGGGCTGCGGCGCGTGGCGGTGTACGGGGCGGGGTCCCACACGCGGGCGTGCGCGGGCGTGCTGATGCGGCCGCCGGTGGACGTGGTCTGCATCATCGACGATGCTCCCGCGATGCGGGGCGAGCGGCTCTGGAACTACCCGGTGGTGCCGCTGGACGCGGTCCGCGGGCGGGGCGGGGACGGGCCGGGAGTGGATGCGGTCATCATCAGCAGCGCGGCGCTGGAGCCGGAACTGCACGAGCGGGCCGGGCCGCTGGAGGCCGCGGGCGTCGAGGTTGTTCGGCTGTACGCGGACGCGGCGCCGACGGAGGCGATCATCCCATGACGAAGCGGTACGAGGTCTGGTTCGCGATCCCCTCGGCGAGCGTGGAACGCTGCCGCACGAACCTCCCGGTGTGGCGGGAGGCGGGCTACCGGATCGCGATCCTGCAGAACCAGGAGCGCGGCGAGATCCCGGCGGACATCGTGCGTTGGAGCGACGCGTACCCGGGCTGGAGCGCGTCGATCAACATCCTGTGCCGGGAGGTGGTCCCGCCGTCCGCCGACATCGTCGTCTCGGGCGGCGACGACATGCTCCCGGACCCGAACCACTCGGCGCAGGAGCTCGCCGAGCAGTTCTTCGATCGTTTCCCCGACGGCTTCGGCGTCATGCAGCCGCACGGGGACGAGTACATGGAGGCGAAGCACTACTGCGGGAGCCCCTGGCTCGGGCGTCGGTTCTTCGAGACGATGTACGGCGGCACGGGCCCGATGTTCCCGCTGTACCGTCACAACTGGGGCGACGTGGAGCTGTACTGGGTCGCCCGCTGCCTCGGCGCGCTCTGGGAGCGTCCGGACCTGTCGCACTTCCACGCCCACTTCACCCGCGCGGGCGAGAAGCCGCCGGAGTGGTGGACGGCGAACGTGACGGCCCACGACCGGCACGACGTGATGCTCTTCCTCGCCCGCAAGGCCACACGCTTCCCCGGGTGCCACCCCGCGGGCGTGCAGCGGGTGTTCGACGAGCAGCCGCTCCTCCAGGACAAGAACCGTTTCGCCGAGAAGCACGCGGACGCCCTGTACCTGGGCGCCGCCGCGCAGGGGGCCAACCACCCCGAAGCCGACGAGGCGCTGCGCCGGCTCGCCGACGCCGGCTGCCGCACCTGCGCGATCTACGGAGCCGGGGCTTTCCTGAAGCGGCTCGGGGGCTCCCTGTTCCGCTCGCCGGTCGAGGTCCGCTGCGTGATCGACGACAACCCGGCGCTCGGCGGCGAGCGGCGGTGGAACTTCCCGGTGGTCACCCGCGAGCAGGCGCTGGCCGAGGGCGTCGACGCCGTGCTCGTCTGCTCCGACACGCACGACGACAAGATGTGGGACCGCTGCGCCCCGTTCGCCGCGGCCGGCGCCCGGGTGGAACGGGTCTGCCGTCCCACCGACGCGGAGATCCTCGGGCGCCTGCGCGCGGCCGTGGAGCGGCTGGGGCCGATCAGCGGGCGGATCGGCGTCATGGGGCTGCCGGGGCGTCTGCGGACGCTGCAGGAGTCGGACGAGCTGCCGATCCCGGTCGCCGCCTGGCTGCCGTGGGGGGAGCCGGCGGCGGACGCCGTGGACCTCGAGGCCATCGTGCTCGTCGACGAGAAGGACGGCCCGCTGATGTGGGCGGCGACGGAGCAGGCCCGCTCCCTGGGCGCCTGCGTGGCGCCCCTGTTCGGGCACGGCCTCCCCGGCTGGGCCCCCGCCTTCGTCCGCGACGCCGCCGGCGCGGAGATCGGAGCCACCGGTGCGGCTGTTCGCGCGTGATCAGTTCGAGATGATCGCCCGGATGATCCCGCCCGACGAAGCGCCCACGGTGGTGGACGTGGGAGCGCACGTGGGGGCGACGGCGACGCGCGTGCTCGGTCTCTGGCCGCGGGCGCGCGTGCACGCCTTCGAGCCCTCGCCGGAGCCCGCGGAGCGGCTGCGGGAGATCGCGAGGTCCGAGCCGCGGCTCACGGCGTGGCCGAACGCCGTCGGCGACGCCGAGGGCGAGATCGAGCTGCGCGTGAACGAGAACTCGCTGTTCACGAGCACGAGGCGGCCGACCGAGAACGGGCGGCTGTACTACGGGCGGTGGGTCCGGGAGTGCAGGACGGTTTCCGTCCCGCTCGTGCGGCTGGACGCGTGGGCGGAGCGCGAGGGGATCGAGCGCGTCGACGTGCTGAAGGTGGACGTGCAGGGCGCCGAGCTCGACGTGCTGCGCGGCGCGGGGCGGCTGCTGGACACCGTCCGCTACGTCGTCTGCGAGGCGCCCTTCGTGGCCGAGTACGAGGGCTCGGCCACGTTCTCCGACATCGACCTCTTCCTGCGTTCCCGCGGCTTCGGCTTCCACCAGCTGCACGAGGTCTACTCGAAGGGGCCGGAGGAGCAGACGTCGGTGGGCGACGCGCTGTGGGCCAGGAACGACGAACTCGCGCGGCTGCGTGCGGACATCGCCGCGTCGAAACGCAGGGCGTGGGCGGAGAGCATCGAGCGGCAGGTGGACCGCCTCGAGAGCCGCGGGCGCACGCCGCTGGCGATCTTCGGCGTCGGCGACATCGCGGACTGGACGCTGGAGCTTGATCCGGCGCTGCTGCGGCGGTTCTCCTGGATCATCGGGGATCATCTGCGGGCCGCGCCCGGGCGGGTCCACGGCGTGCCGGTCGTGACGCTCGCCGACGCGGTGCGGCTGGGGCTGCGGTCCCTCATCGCCACCGCCCGCACGGCCGAGACGTGGATCTACGGACACTGCGGGGCGATCGACGGCAAGCCGATCGATTACGTGCAGATCTTCGCCTGGCCCGACCCGCTGTTCGAGCCCCGGGCGGGCGAGACGCCGGCCGCCGAGCCCGCCGAGCCCGAGGAAGCGCACCCGTGATCAGCGAGCCGATCCTGCCGCCGCCCGAGCTCTACCCGGGCCGCCACCGAGACGCGGGCCCGCTGACGCCCGACAGCCTCCGCGGCCGGGACCTCCTGGTGATGTACGAGGCGTGGCGGAGCGTCTTCGATCTGCCGGGGCTGCTCCGCGCCGCGGGGGTCACGGCGGCGGCGACGCACACGCGCTGGCTGCCGGGGTACCGCGAGCCGGACCTGCACCGGTTCTGGCGCGAGAGCCGCGGCAAGCCGTTCTCCGAGCTGACGTGGGGGGGCATGCCGCTCCGGTCCGCCGTCGTCGGGTCCGCGGCGTGCTGGTACATGCGGGCGGGGCTCACCGACGCGGACCTGCGGGCGGTGCCCTTCATCGTCAACGACACGATCCGGTCCTACGAGGCCGTGCGGAACGCTCTTTCGATTCCCGACGGGCCGCGCCGGCTCGTCGTCGTGAACGGGATGTACCACCGCCAGCGGGCGGCGGTCGAGGCGGCGCGCTCCCTGGGGGTGCCGGTCGTCGCCATCGAGCAGTGCCTCTTCCCCGGCTTGATCTACGCGGAGACGCAGACGGGGGCGACGGGCAACCGGTCGTCGCTGGCGGGCGTCTCCGCCGAGGCGGTGGCCCGGCGGGCGTCGGACGCCGCGGCCCTGGGGCGGGCCACGGAACTGCTCGCCTCCTTCGCGCGGGCGGAGGACGACCGCTACCCGCAGGGCCCTGAGGGGGATCCGGCGGCGCTGCGGGCATCGATCGGCGTGCCGCACGGCCACCGCGTCCTGCTCGTGCTCGGGCAGGTCTGCTGCGACTCCGCCGTCGTGCACGACGCGACGATCATCGATGACGCCGTGGAACTCGTGCGCGAGGCGACCGCCGCGGCCGAGGCCGTCGGGGGCTGGACCGTCGTCGTCAAGCCGCACCCGCGCGAGGCGTCGTTCGCCGAGCCGATGTTCGGCCGCCCCATGAACGACGTCACGCGCCGCCGGCTGCTCGACGAGTTCGGGCGGCACCCGCTCGTGCGCGTGCTCGGCCCGGGCAGCGCCCACGTCCGCACGCTGATGGGCATGGCCGACGCGGGCCTGACGCTCACGTCGCAGGCCGGGCTGGAGATGGCGGCGGTCCACGCGAAGCGCGTGATCTCCTGCGGGCGGGCGTTCTGGGCCCGCAAGGGCTTCACGGCGGACATCGAGGACCGCGCGGGAGTCCGCGAGACGATCGCCGACGCGCTCCGCCGGCCGGTGTTCGGCGCGGACGAGCACCGGCGGGCCCTCGCCTTCGTGGACATCATGGCCACCGACGTCCTGCACCGCCCGGAGGCCGCGTCGGATCCGGAACGCGCCGCGCGGCTGCTCCGGGCGTTCGGCGTGGAGGCGCCGGCGGCTTCGCGGCCGCTCCGCGGCAGGACGCCGGCGGAGCCGAAGGCGGTCTTCGACCACGAGCACGCGACCGACCACGGACGCGCCGGCTCGTACCCAATCCCGAAGGCCGTGGCCGACCGGCTGCGCCCGGAGTTCGCCGGCGTCCACGCGGGCTTCGCGCTGCAGACGCTCCTCGACGAGCTGGACTTCGACACGGTGCTCGACGTCGGGTGCGGGGAGGGAGTGCACGCCGAACTCATGCTCGCCCACGGCAAGCGGGTCACGGCGATCGACTACGGGCTCTCGCCCTATTTCCGCCGGAGCCGCGGACGCATCGAGGCGATCGTCGCGGACGTGAACGAGCACGAGTTCCCGGAGCCGTTCGACTGCGTCTGGGCGTCGCACGTCCTCGAGCACCAGCCGGACGTTCGCCGTTTCCTCCGGCGGCTCGGGGCCGCATGCCGTGACGGCGGCGTCCTCGCCGTCACCGTTCCCCCCCTCAAGCACCAGATCGTCGGCGGGCACCTGACGCTCTGGAACGCCGGCCTGGTGCTCTACAACCTCGCCGCGGCCGGGGTCGATTGCCGCGACGCCGCCGTGTGCAAGTACGGGTACAACATCTCGGTGCTCGTCCGCAAGCGGACGATCGATCCGATGCCGGTCCTCGCCTACGACGCGGGCGATCTGGACCGGCTCGCCCCGTACCTCCCGCCGTTCTGCACCGAATCGTTCAACGGCGACGTCCTGCTGTACAACTGGCCCGGCATCTCCGACGCGGCCGCGTCCGGGCTTTCCTCCCTCCGACAGACCGCACCGGGAGCACGAGCGTGTCCGAAAGTACCTGCGCTGATCTGACCGGTCCCGCGGCGCCGGCCGTGTGGTCCTACGCCGCCTGCCGGGAGTGGCTCGATGCCCGCGGGGTGGAGTTCCCCCAGCACGCGGGCGAGTTCTCCTGGCTGCTCGGGCATGTCCGCGAACTGCGCCCCGCCACCATCCTCGAGGTCGGCTCCCGCGCAGGCGGATCGCTCTTCGCGCTCGCGATGCAGTGCCCGCGGCCGGCGCTGGCGGTCAGCGTGGATCTCCCGGGCGCCCGGTGGGGCTACGAGTCGAGCAGGGAGTCGCTCCTCCGCGTCGCCGAGGCGCTCGGCGAGGGCGGTGTCCGGACCGGCGTCGTCCTCGGGGACAGCCACAGCCCCGAGACGCTCGGACGGGCCCGAGAGGCACTCGAGGGACGCCCGCTCGACTTCGCCTTCATCGACGGCGACCACACCTACGAAGGGGCCAGGCAGGACTGGGAGTGGTACGGCTCGCTCGTCCGCCCGGGCGGCCTCGTCGCCTTCCACGACATCTGGGTCCCGGACGACTTCCCCGACAAGACCTTCGGCGTGCCCCGCCTCTGGGGCGAGATCCGCGAGAGCCACGAGACGATCGAGCGGATCGAGCAGTGGGGGATCGGAATCGTCCGCATCGCGTCGTGATGCGCAGTCCTTGCGCCGTTCCGCGGCCGAACGCAACGCTCATTTTCACCCCGGGGCCGGCCGTCTGCCGAGGTACGCCCGGCGTCTCTACGCCGCGGAGGTCGTTTCCATGCACGTGCTCGTCACCGGTTCGTCCGGGCTCATCGGTTCCGAGGCCGTCACCTTCTTCGATGATCTCGGCTTCGACGTGACGGGCGTCGACAACAACATGCGGGCCGACTTCTTCGGCCCGCGCGGCGACACCACCTGGAACCGGCTGCGCCTGCAGACCTCCTGCCGACGCTTCCGGCACAGCTCGCTCGACATCCGCGACCGCGAGGGCGTCCTCCGCCTGTTCCAGGAGAACAGCTTCGACCTCGTGATCCACGCCGCCGCCCAGCCGTCCCACGATCTGGCCGCCTCCCGACCGTTCGAGGACTTCGACGTCAACGCCGGGGGCACCCTGAACCTGCTCGAGGCCCTCCGCCGGCACGCCCCGGAGGCCGTCTTCATCCAGGTCTCGACGAACAAGGTCTACGGCGACGGCCCGAACCACCTCCCGCTCGTCGAGCTGGAGACGCGCTGGGAGTACGCGGACCCCGCCCAGCGGCGCGGCATCGGCGAGGACTTCCCGATCGACCGCACCACGCACTCGCTCTTCGGCGCCTCCAAGGCGGCCGGCGACCTCCTCGCGCAGGAGTACGGGCGGTACTTCGGCCTGAAGACCGGCGTCTTCCGGGGCGGGTGTCTCACCGGGCCGTCGCACTCTGGCGTCGAGCTGCACGGGTTCCTGAGCCACCTCGTGCGCACGGCCGTGGCCGAGGGGCCGTACACCGTCTTCGGGTACAAGGGCAAGCAGGTCCGCGACCAGATCCATTCCCACGACGTGATCGAGGCGTTCTGGCAGTTCGCCCGGAACCCGCGCCCCGGCGAGGTGTACAACATCGGCGGCGGCCCGCAGAACGCGGCGAGCCTGACAGAGTGCGTCGACCTCATCGCCGAGCGTTGCGGGCGCCGCCCGGTCCTGACGTACCGCGACGAGCCGCGGCGCGGCGACCACATCTGCTACTACACGGACCTGTCCAAGCTCCGCGCGCACTACCCGGGGTGGGACATCCGCCGCTCGCTCACCGACATTCTCGATGAGATGGTCGACGCGGAAGCCCACCGCCTGCTGACCACGGCCTGACGCCCGCTGCGACGTCCGCCATCAAGGCGTCCGGGCCCCCGGCGGGCCCGACCAACAGCGGGCAGCGATCGCCCCCCGCTCCCGCCGCTGCGCCGCCGTGCAGACCTGCGCACAGGAACCTCGGCGCCCACTGGCACGGCCGCGTTGAACACGTCGGCATGAACCGCTCCACCGACCCCGACGGCCCGCGGTCGAACCGCGTCGCGATCTCCCCCCATTTCCAGAGTTCCGCCCGGTCCAGCCCCCACGCCGCGAACCGCCCCGCCGCCCACGCCGCGGCCTGCTCCTGCCGCGTCGAGCCCGTCAGCCGCGGCCCGTGCTCGGCGCACAGCACGTACAGGTGCTCCAGAACCCTGCTGTTGCCGATCCCCTCCTCCAGGATCGCCCGCACCACAGCCGCCTCCCCCATCGGCACGTCCGGCACCGCCACCCGCTCCCCGTCCACCACCGCGTACGCGGCGACCGCCTCCGGCTCCCCCGCGGCCGACGCCACCACCAGAGCCGCGGCCGCCGAAGCAAGAGCCACACGCGCGTTCGCCTTGAGCATGCCGGAATCTACCGGAAACCCCCGACCGCCGCCAGACTCACCGGGCCCGCTCCTCGGCGGTCGGTCCGAGCACGACCCGCCTTCCGAGCCTCCACCGATAATCGATCGGCTCCACCAGCGTGCACAGCTCCACCGCCGCCCCTCCCCCATCCCCGAGTGGCACGGGCGTCCCGCCCGTGTCTCCTCCGAATTCTGCTCGGAGCACCCGCACCGCCCGCTCCCGCCACGCCGACTCGTCCCGCACCACCTCCGCCAGCCGCAGCATCCTTCCGTCCCGCCCCACCCCCACCCGCCCCACCCGCGCCGGCGC
>CAYMFP010000047.1:14571-14823 GCA_964389385.1 uncultured Phycisphaeraceae bacterium
GAAGCAGAACATATATGTCTATGTATCCTTAATCGGCGCCATGCTCACCGGCCGGTACTTCAGCACCCGCCGCGCCTCCTCCACGCTCCCGAACACGCTCCCCTCCGCGAGCCCCGCCTCCCCCCGCGGATCGATCTCCAGCCGCAGCGGCGCCTCCCCCTCCACGATCACCACCCACCGCTCATCGCGAGCCTCCATCCGCACCCGCGCCGCGTGGAACCGGAAGTCGCTGACCATCGCTCCACCCCACGC
>CAYMFP010000048.1:0-14810 GCA_964389385.1 uncultured Phycisphaeraceae bacterium
TCTGCGGCCTCGCCCTCCCGGCCCACGGGCAGTTCCTGGAGGAGCAGCCCGCCGAGCAGGAACAGGCCCGCCCCCGCGGGCCCGCCACGCCCCCCACCGCGCCGGAGGACCGGCGCGACCTGCGGCGCGAGATGCTCCGCCGCGAGCTGCAGCGCGAGGGCGTCCAGACGGTCCAGCCCGGCGCCCGGCGCAGCGCCCCCGAGCCGCCCGCCGCGGGGGGCGACACCGTCTCCTTCGCCGCCTTCAGCGAGCCCGTCCAGCTCTCCGCGCTCGTCGACTACGTCGCCCAGGCGCTGGGCATCAACATCGCCGTCCGGGGCGACCTCGCCGGCACCGTCGCCCTGAACGCCCCCGTCGAGATCCCGCGCGAGCACCTCCTCCCCTTCCTCGAGAGCGTCCTCGAGCAGTTCAACTACTCCCTCAGCCGCGACAACTTCGGCTTCTACACCATCCAGCAGGGCGCCGTCGCCGCCGTCCCCGGGCAGACCGTCCGCATCCTCCCCGTCCCCAACACGCGCCCGAGCGCGCTGCAGGAGTCCCTCGCCGCCGTCTTCGGGCAGAGCGTCACCTTCAGCTTCCTCGACGAGATCGGCGCCATCGTCGTCATCGGGCCCGAGCGCCTCATCGACCGCGTCCAGGAGTTCCTCGACCGCGTCCGCGAGCGCCACCTCGAGGTCTCGCGGCTCGAGCGGATCGAGCTGCGCTACATCTCCGCGGCCGTCGCCCGCCAGCGCGCGATCGAGCTCATCGGCGGCTCCGCCGGGCGCCAGCAGACGCAGCGCCCCATGCCCGGGCGCCCGCAGCAGCAGGGCGCCGAGGGCATCGGCCCCACCGGCGGCGCCGGCACCATCGACAACCTCGCCGACCGCCTCGCCGTCGACGCGCAGTCCAACGCCCTGCTCTTCCGCGGCACCGCCGACGAGGTCAGCCAGGTCCGCGACCTCGTGCGCGTGATCGACCAGCCCGTCCTGCTCGAGCAGCGCCGCTACGTCGCCGGCGCCGCGGCCGCCCAGGTCGCCCGCTTCGCCCGGCAGCGCGGCCTCGGCGAGGTCATCGAGATCGGCTCCGAGTCCGCCGCCGACCAGCTCAACCGCTTCCGCTTCGGCGGCGTCGACCCGAGCCAGTCCCAGCAGCAGACCGACTTCGCCACCGTCGGCGGGCCCGTCATGGTCGTCGACGCCCGCAGCGGCACCCTCATCTACTACGGCACCCCCGCCCAGCACGAGCAGCTCCAGTCCCTCATCACCGAGCTGGACCTCGATGCCGACCGCATCGTCGTCCGCCCCTACAAGCTCCGCTACGCCAACGCCGTCGAGGTCGCCGACCTCATCCAGGCCCTCCTCACCGGGCAGAGCGTCGCCGGCGACTCCCCGTTCCTCCCGGGGCAGCGCCAGAGCGCGACCGCCGGGCAGGGCGCCGTCTTCACCCCCTTCGGCGTCGTCGAGAACCCCGGCGACGGCGACAGCATCTCCTTCGACTTCGACCCCAACCGCACGTTCGTCGCCGCCGACGAGCAGAACAACCAGGTCCTCGTCAAGGCCCCGCTGAAGCAGCAGGGCGAGTTCATGCGCCTCATCGACCAGCTCGACCTGCGCCGACCCCAGGTCTACATCGAGGCCACCATCCTCAGCGTCACCGACACCCGCGACTTCCGCCTCGCCGTCGAGACCCAGCTCGAGATCGGGCAGTTCAACGCCCAGACCAACTTCGGCCTCACCCCCGTCCCCCAGGGCGGCTCCTTCACCGACCCGCTCAACCCCAACCCCGCCCTCGCCGGCGTCACCGCCGCCCTCATCAAGAGCGACTACGTCCCCTTCGTCATCAACGCCATCCAGAACGACACCGACGCCCGCATCCTCTCCCGCCCGCAGCTGCTCGTGAACGACAACCAGGAGGCCGAGATCGTCAGCCTCGAGGAGCAGGCCACCACCACCCGCACCATCGGCGAGACGAGCGACTCCGTCTCGTTCTCCGGCTACGAGGAGGCCGGCACCACCCTCGCCGTCACCCCGACCATCGCCGACGCGGGCACCCTCAAGCTCCTCTACGAGGTCGAGCTCTCCAACTTCGTCGGCGAGAGCATCGGCGACATCCCGCCCCCGCGGCAGACCCGCCGCGTCTCCTCCGAGGTCACGATGCCCTCCGACGCCACCATCGTCGTCGGCGGCATCACCGTCGAGGACATCTCCACCACCGTCGCCAAGATCCCCCTCCTCGGCGACATCCCCCTCATCAAGCACCTCTTCCGCGACACCAGCAAGAACCGCTCCAACACCCTCCTCTACATCTTCATCACCCCCCGCGTCATGACCGACCCGGACTTCAACGACCTCCGCCTGCTCACCCGCGGCCCCCAGGCCGACACCGAGCTGGACGTCGGCGTCCCCGAACTCCAGCCCATCCGCATCGGCCTCGTCCGCGGACGCCGATACCAGATCGACGAGGAGCCGGGCGAGCCCCTCGTCCCCGCGCCCCCCGCCGACCTCCGCGGCGCGTACGAGTTCCGGGACCGCGCCCGCCCCGAGCCCGCCAGCCCCGCCGACGAGCCCGCCCCGGAGGGCCGCTGATGGCCCGCCGCAGCGGCAAGCCCGACGCCGCCCTCGCCGTCCGCGCCCCCGCCGGCGCCGTCGCCGCCTCCGACTGGTCCCGCGCCGCCCGCGCGCTCGGGCCCCTCGCCCCCACGCCCGAGCAGCTCGCCGCCTTCGCCCAGGCCGAGGGCTCCGACACCGAGCCGTGGGACGTCCTCCTCCAGCTCCTCGCCATCGACGAGCACCGGGCCCTCGAACTCCTCGCCGAGCGCACCGGCCTCCCCTTCGTCCCCGAGCCCCGCCTCGACGACTCCGCCAGCCGCTTCTACGAGTTCATCCCCGCCGACACCGCCCGGCGCCACCAGGTCGCCGGCGTCGAGTCCGACGGGCACCGCATGGCCATCGCCACCGCGCAGCCCATGCAGCCCAGCGTCTTCACGATGCTCGAGGACGCGCTCGGCCTGCCCCTCCGCATCGTCCTCGCCCCCCGCGCGGCCGTCGCCAACCTCATCAACCGCGGCTACGAGCAGCGCGGCGACCTCGTCACCGAGATCGTCGAGGACATCCCCCTCGACGCCACCGCCCTCGAGCGCGCCGCCTCCAGCATCGGGCAGACCACCGACCTCCTCGCCGTCGCCCGCCAGACGCCCGTCATCCGCCTCGTCAACATGATCCTCTTCGAGGCGATGCGCCGGCGCGCCTCCGACGTGCACGTCCACCCCATGGAGGACCGGCTCGTCATCCGCTTCCGCATCGACGGCATGCTCCACGACGCCTTCACGCCGCCGCCGTCGCTCGCCCCCGCGATCAGCAGCCGCCTGAAGGTGATGACCGAACTCGACATCGCCAACCGGCACTCCCCCCAGGACGGCCAGACCACCGTCCGCGTCGGCTCCCGCAAGGTCGACATCCGCCTCTCCGTCATCCCGACCATCTGGGGCGAACGCATCGTCCTCCGCCTCCTCGACCAGTCCCAGACCAAGCTCGACCTCGACGACCTCGGCATGTCCAAGGCCATGCAGGCCCAGCTCATGGACATCGTCGACCGCCCCAACGGCATGATCCTCGTCACCGGGCCCACCGGCTCCGGCAAGACCACCACCCTCTACGCCTGCCTCGGACGCATCGACCGCAACTCCCGCAACGTGATGACCATCGAGGATCCGGTCGAGTACCACCTCGACAAGATCTCCCAGATGCAGGTCAACCCGAAGCGCGGCGTCACCTTCGCCACCGGCCTCCGCGCCCTCCTCCGCCAGGACCCCGACGTCATCCTCGTCGGCGAGATCGGCGACATGGAGACCGCCCAGCTCGCCGTCCAGGCCTCCCTCACCGGGCACTTCGTCCTCGCCACCCTCCACACCAACGACGCCCCCTCGGCCATCCCGCGCCTCCTCGACATCGGCGTCGAGCCCTTCCTCGTCACCAGCTCCCTGCTCGGCGACCTCGCCCAGCGCCACGTCCGCCGCCGCGACCCCGCCTCCGAGACCGGCTACAAGGGCCGCTTCGCCGTCCACGAACTCCTCGTCATGAACGACGAACTCCGACGCCTCACCGTCGAACGCGCCGACGGCGTCGCCATCCGCAACGCCGCCATCGCCGCCGGCTTCCGCCCCATGAAGGAAGACGCGATGGACAAGATGCGCCTCGGCCTCACCGACGAGGCCGAGATCTTCCGCGTCCTCCACTGACCGAGAACTCGCGGCGGCGCGAATGAACCCGCCCCGGGTTCATTCGTGGCGGCCCCCGCCCTCCGTCCGAGGCGACCGACGCCGATCTGGTACGCTGCGCCGGGTCATCCAGAGCAGGCGACGCCGCAAGCCGAAGCCCTCGGTCATGACGAACACCCCGGCCATCTTCCACTCCATGCGCGGCCGCCGCCAACCCATCCGCGGCCACAACCGCCGCACCCTCGACGCCCTCCGCCGCGGCCCGTTCATCCTCCGCCGCGCGTACATCACGCTCGCCACCTCGCTCGTCGCGGGCTCGGTGCTCCTGTTCGGCGGCCTTCTGCTCGAAGTCCGCATCGACCTTCCCGATCCGGTCCCCGCGGCCCTCGCCCTCGCGGGCTCCGGCGCCGACGTGGCCGGCATCCTCGCTCTCTTCTCCGCCTCGAAGCGGCTCCGGCGCACGTTCGACGCCACCGGCGGCTACGCCTGCCTCCGCTGCGCCCACGACCTCTCCGGAGCATTCTCCGCCGGCCGCTGCCCGGAGTGCGGCCGTCCCTACCGGCGCGTCGACCTCCGCCGCCGCTGGCGGCACGCGGCACGGCTCATCGGCAGCGGCGCCCGCGCGGGCGACCAACTCGTGCTCCGCCCCACAGCGTCCGCCCCCCGCTGAAGCCGAACGACGAGCCCGGAGCGAGCGATGCCGCACAAGCGTCCACCCGTCCCCCCCACCCCGCCACCGGATGTCGACCCGCAGCTCCTCGACCGCTGGAAGCTCTTCCTGTTCGACCGGTCCGACGGCGAGTGGGGATGGGACGACGCGGCGGCGGATCCGATCGCACGCCTTGGCAGCCCGCGCCACACCGCCGCCTACCTCACAGCCCTCTTCCGCTCCGGCCCGGACATCGCCCGCCGCTTCTCCCGCGACGCCATCGGCTGGGCCACCTGGTACGTCTTCGGCACTCAATCCGAGCACTGCTGGGCCCTGCGCGATCGGCGCGTCCCGCTCGCCGAGCGCGTCGCCGGCATCCGGGCGGTCGGCGACCTCTATCGCGATTGCTATGACCCGCTCTGCCGCCCGACCAGCCGCCCCGGCGAGCACCCCGATCCCGGCCGCGACACCCTCGCCGACGCCGTCTACATGATCTGGGACATGGACGTGATCGAGGGCGCCGCCATGGACGGCGCCGAAGCCGACTCCGTCGACGCCGTGTTCGACGTCCTCGCCGGAGCCCTCCGCCTGCGCTCGCTCGCCTGCGTCAGGAGTGGCCTGCACGGCCTCGGCCACCTGCACTTCCACCACCCGGAACGCGTCGAACGGACCATCGCCGCCTTCCTCGCCCGGCCCGATCTTCCCCGCGGTGTCCGCGACTACGCCGAGGCCGCCCAGATCGGCGCGGTGCAGTAGCCGAAACCCCGACGGAACCGTCATTCCCACCCGCCCCACCTCCGCCACGCTCTTCCTCGGGAGCCGCCATGATCCACTCCGTGCGCCGCCGCCTCTCCCACTACCCGCGACCCATGCGCCGGATCGCCCTCTCGATGATCGCGGCCGGGCTCGTCGGCATCGGACTCTCCCTCGCGCTCTTCGCCGCCACCATCGTCTACGGCCTCTCCGGATTCTGGATCAGCCTCCTGCTCGGCACAAGCGGCCTCGCCCCCTTCATCGCCATCAGCCTCTGGTTCGTCCCGCGCACCGCCGCCCTCGCCCGCCGCCTCAAAGAAACCGATTACCGCCTCTGCCCCGAGTGCGAGCACGACCTCTCCGCCCTGCCGGACGCCGCCCCGTGCCCCGAGTGCGGCCGCCTCTTCGACCCCGCCCGCGACCGGGCGGCCTGGCGGGACGTCATCACCCGCCGTCTGCCCTGATCGCCCGGACCTCGCCAAGATGGGCGCGCCGCGGACGCCCCGCGGTCGCCCGCCGCCCGCGGTTCCCCAATGATCCCCCGATGACGTTCGATCCCAGCCGCGACCCCCCTTCCGAACCCTCCTTCGCGGACTGGGCCGCCGACCTCACCCGCGCCTACCTCGCCAGCGAAGAGACCGACCCCGTCCGCCGCCCGCGCGATCCGGACGACCTGATGGCCGACCTCGGCATCCCCTTTTCCGAGGACGGGCTTCCCGAGGCCGACGTCGTCGAGAAGCTCCGCCGCCTCCTCCTCGCCTCCCCCACCACCTCCAGCCGCGGCTTCTTCAACCAGCTCTTCGCCGGACGCGAGCCCATGGCCACCCTCGGCGAGATGCTCGCGGCCGTCATGAACCTCTCCATGTACACCTGGAAGGTCGCCGGGCCCATGGTCCTCGTCGAACGCGAGTGCATCCGCGCCATGGCCGCCAAGGTCGGGTGGGACCCCGCCGAGAGCGAGGGCGCCTTCACCCCGGGCGGCTCCCTCTCCAACCTCGCCGCCATGGTCGTCGCCCGCAACGAGGCCCTGGAGAACGTCCGCGAGGACGGGCTCTCCGTCGCCGCGGCCGGCGCCCCCCTGACCGTCTACACCTCCGAGGACGACCACTACTCCATCCGCAAGGCCGCCGGGCTCGTCGGCCTCGGACGCGGCAACCTCCGCAAGGTCCCCACCGACGACGACGGCCGCATGGATCCGGACGCCCTCCGCGGGATGATCCTCGAAGACCGCGTCCGCGGGTGCATCCCGATCATGGTCAACGCCACCGCGGGCACCACCGTCCAGGGCGCCTTCGACCCGCTCGACGCGATCGCCGACGTCTGCCAGGACCTCGGCGTCTGGCTCCACGTCGACGGCGCCTTCGGCGGCACGGCCCTGCTCAGCCGCCGCCGACGCCACCTGCTCGCCGGCTGCCGCCGGGCCGACTCCTTCACCTGGGACGCCCACAAGATGATGGGCGTCCCCCTCACCTGCTCGGTCGTCCTCTTCCCGCGGCGCGGGCTGCTCACCCGCCACTTCGACGAATCGGCCGACTACCTGTTCCAGCAGGACGAGGCCGAGCTGAACCCCGGCACCCGCTCCATCCAGTGCGGACGCCGCAACGACGCGCTCAAGCTCTGGACCCTCTGGCAGCACCTCGGCGACCGCGGCTGGGAGGAGCGCGTCGAGAAACAGTTCGCCCTCGCCGAGCACGCGGTCCGCGAGATCGAACGCCGCGAGGACCTCGTGCTCGTGCGCCGCCCGCAGTCGATCAACGTCTGCTTCGAGGTCCGCGGCAAGTCCTCCGAGGCGATCTGCGACCTGCTCGACCGCGAGGGACGAATCAAGGTCGGCTGGGCCACCGTCGGCGGGAGGAAGATCATCCGCGTCGTCTTCGCCAACCCGCGCCTCGCCACGGCCGACGTCGACCGCTTCTTCGACGAAGTCCTCGCCGCCGCCGCCCGTCTGCCCGCCCGCGCCGCCGAGCCCGTCGACGCCGCCGCTCCCGCCGCGTGCCCCCGCTGACCGCCCGCTCCGAGGCGCACCCCGTCAGCGGGACGAGCAGCAGGATCGGCCGGAAGGCCGCCCGCGGCGCCGGCCGCGTTTCTCGCGGTTGATCGTCAGCGTCACCGGGCGGTCCCCGACGCGCCCGCCCCGCATCCGACGCACCCGCCGCCCGAGCGGCGTCAGCGAGAGCACGGCCCACGCGAACGCGAGCGCCACCAGCGCCGTCGCCGCCCAGAACTGCCAGTCCCCGATCGGCATCGCGCCCCCCCTACCCGAGCCCGCCCGCCCGCATCGCCTGGTGCACGATCACCGCCCCCACGTACGCCAGGCCGAACATCCAGCCGAGCTGGATGCCCGCCCACTTCCACCCGCCGGCCTCGCGGGCCGTCACCGCCAGCGTCGGCAGGCACTGCATCGCGAGGACGAAGTAGACGAGCAGCGCCCACGACACGGCCGGCGTGAAGATCGGGGTTCCGTCGTCGCGCCGGGCGTCCATCAGCATCTCGCGGGTGCCCTCGTCCTCGGCGTCCTCGCTGCCGGCGACCTGCACGGCCATGGTGGAGACGAAGACCTCCCGGGCCGCGAAGCTCGCCATGATCCCGATGGTGAGCTGGCGGTCGGCGCCCATCGGGGCGAAGACGGGCTGCACGGCCGAGCCGAGGCGTCCGAGGAAGCTCGAGCGGGCGGCGTGGATGCTCTCGAGGCGGTCGGCCTCGGCGGCGAGTTCCGCGGCGGCGTCGGGCTCCGCCGCCTCGACGAGCGCCGCCCGGTCGCGCAGCCCGGCCGCCTCGGGCGGCGGGTCGACCTTCGGGAACGCGCCGAGCCACCAGAGGACGACGGAGATCGCAAGGATCACGGTGCCGGCCTTCTTCAGGAAGATCACCCCGCGGTCCCAGGCGACGAGGGCGGCGTTCTTCACGTTCGGCAGGCGGTACGCCGGCAGCTCCATCGCCAGGGCGCGGCCGCGCCCCTTGAGGAGCGTCCGGCGGGCGACGACGGCGCTGAGCAGCCCGGCGACGATGCCGAGGGCGTAGCACCCGGTGAAGGCCAGGGCCTGCATCCACGGGCGGTCCGGGAAGAGCAGGACGGTGAGGAGGACGTAGACCGGGATCCGGGCCGTGCAGGACATGAACGGCGCGGTGAGGATCGCGGCGAGGCGGTCGCGTCGGTCGGGGATGCCGCGGCAGGCGATGATGCCGGGGATGGCGCAGGCGTGGGCGCTGAGCAGCGGGACGAAGGCGTGCCCGCTGAGCCCGAAGGGGCGGAGGAGCCGGTCCATGACGAACGCGGCGCGGGCGAGGTAGCCGGTGTCCTCGAGCAGGCTGATGAGGAAGAAGAGCAGGACGATCTGGGGAAGGAAGATGACGGTGGCGCCGACGCCGGCGACCGCGCCGTCGACCAGGAGTTCGCTCAGGAGCCCCTCGGGGAGGACGCCGGCGAGCCACCCGCCGAGGGCGGCGAAGAGCCCGTCGATCCAGTCCATGGGGTAGGTGGCGAGCTTGAAGATGGCGAAGAAGACGCCGGCCATGACGCCCGCGAAGGCGAGCAGCCCGAGGACCGGGTGCGTGAAGGCGCGGTCGAGGCGGTCGGTGAAGGTGCTGTCGGGGAGGTCGTGGTCTTCGGAGGCCTCGGCGTAGAGGGCGTCGGCCCAGGCGGCGAGGGCGTCCTCGCCGTCGGGGACGGCGGCGGTCGGGACGCGGAACCCGGAGAGCGCAGCGGCGAGGCGATCGAGCCCCTCGCCGGTGCGGGCGCTGCAGGCGACGACGGGGACGCCGAGACGCTCGGCGAGGCGGCCCAGGTCGAACTTGAGCCCGCGGCGGCGGGCGAGATCGGCCTGGTTCACGGCGACGAGGACGGGCAGGCGCCGGCGGATGACCTCGCCGAGGAGGACGAGCCCGCGGGGCATGCTGGTCGCGTCGAGGACGACGAGGACGGCGTCGGGGACGCCGGCTCGCTCGCCGACCGGGGCCGTGCCGCCGGCGAGGACGGCGCGGCAGACCTCGGACTCGGGCTGATCGAGTTCGAGGGAGTAGACGCCGGGCAGATCCACCAGGACGACCCCACCCCCACCCCCACTCCCGGCCCCGCGGGGTGTGCCGATGCGGGCTTCCTGGGTGGTGCCGGGGAAGTTGCTGGTCTTGTGCCGGACCCCGCAGAGGCGGTTGAAGAGGCTGGTCTTGCCGACGTTGGGGTTGCCGAGGACGGCGACGCGGCGGACCCGAGATCCGGGCGGCTCGGGGGAAGCAGGTGTCGCGGAAGACGGAGCCGAGGGAGAGGCGGGGGTGTCGGCGCGGGGGGGCTGGGTCAGGCTCGGCATGGCTCGACCCGAACTCCGGCGGCGATGGCCGGGGAGAGCGCGACGCGGGAGCAGACGCTGCGTCCGCAGGAGACCTCGACGATGCAGGGGGAGCCGTGGCGGCAGACGCGGAGGAGGCGGTCGTTGCGGAGTCCGAGGGCCCGGACGAAGGCCGCGTCGGCGGCGTCGAGGGCGGAGCGGCGGATGATCCCGGACTCGCCGCGGCGGAGGTGGGTGAGGGGGACGGGCTCGGGGCTGGGGAGGGCGGAGGCCTCGCCGCCGGGCAGGGGCGGGTTCTCGGCCGCGGAGATCGGCATGGGGCGTCTCCCGAGAGGGGGAGGAAGCCTATGCGAATTGCGACTGATTCGCAATAGCGAGCGCCGCTGAACCGTTCCGGTCGCGGTACAGATTCCCGTGAGCCATCAGGAACAGGGCGCGCCGCGATCGTGGGTGGGACGGCCGACGCTGGCGGGCGCGGAGGTGACGCTCCGTCCGTTCGAGGCGGAGGACGCGGGGACGCTGTTCGCCGCGCGGGACGAGGGGCTGCTCGCCTACCTGCCCTCGCAGGGCGGGCGGGACGCGGCGGGGTTCGCGGCGGATCTGGAGCGGCTGGCGGGGGCGCCGGACGTGGTGCTGTTCACGGTGCTCGTCGGGGGACGGGCGGCCGGGGTGACGAGCTACCTGGACATCCGGCCGCGGCACCGCGGGCTCGAGATCGGGCACACGTGGATCGCGCGGGCGCACCACGGGACGCGGGTGAACCCGGAGATGAAGCTGCTGCTGCTGGAGCACGCGTTCGAGCGGCTGGGGTGCGTGCGGGTGCAGCTGAAGACGGACGCGCGGAACGCGCAGAGCCGGCGGGCGATCGAGAAGCTCGGGGCCGTGCGGGAGGGCGTGCTGCGGCGGCACATGATCCTGCCGGACGGGTTCGTGCGGGACACGGTGCTGTACTCGATCACGGACGCGGAGTGGGCGGGGGTGCGCGCGGGGCTGGAGGCTCGGCTGGGGCGGTCCATCGGGAGGGCGGGCGGCCCCGTATCGGGTGCGGAGTGAGCGGAGGCGGGGCTGGAGAGGCCGTGGTCGCTGGCGCTCCCGGCTCACGTCGGCTGCGGGAGGCCCACGGAACGGCGTGGCGGGGCGGTCGCTGAAGGCTCGCTCCGGGCGGCGCGGCGGAGCCGGTGTCGGCAGGCGGTGAGCACGACGGGGAGCGCGAAAACGCAGAAGAAGACCTGGAAGACGCAGAGGCCGGCCAGCACCCGAGTGACCGGCTCGGAGTACGGGACAGACGCGGAGAGGCTCCACATGCACCAGGCGGGCGCGGCGACCGAGAGGAACGTCGCGGCCGAGAGCCAGGGCGTCCAGAGGAAGGCGGCGAACCAAGCGTCCTCCCAATGGCGGGGGCGGCGGTGCGAGAGGGTCCGGCCGCGCGCCACCCCACGCCGGAGATAGGACGCGACGCGGCGGCTGCGGAGAACACGGTCGCGCTCGATGGCGGCGACGAACAGGAGCCCTCCCAGAACAGCGCCGGCCCCGCAGACGGCGGGCGGGAGCACGGAGACGAACCGCGGGGCGAAGCCGGTGAAGAACGTCGCGACGGCGAAGCCGACGAGGGGCGTCCATCCGGAGCGGACGCGGCGGCGGGTGGGCACCGCAGGGAAGAGACGCGCGGCGACCCAGACCGCCGGCGGTTCGGGCGGGGGCGGGCCGAGGAGCAGGGTCAGCACATCCGGGTTCCGCAGACGCACGGCGCGAGTGTAGCGGAGCGTGCGGGGGCGGCCGGCGGTCGCCCCCGCGGCTCGCCGTCGGGTGCGGACGGAAAATCCGCCGCCGGCGCCCGGGCGCCGGCGGCGGATGAAGAGAGAGAAATGCGGCGGATCAGCGGCGACGGCGCGTCGCGAGGGGAGCGGCGGCCAAGAAGAGGGCCGCGGCGCCCGGAGCGGGGATCGGGGCGATGGCGATGTCGCCGAGCTGGAGCGCGGGCAGGCCGTCCGGAGTGTTGGGGCCGAAGACGTCGCCGAGGAAGTAGCCGGAGCCGTCGAGGGCGAAGGTGTTCAGCTGGCTGATGTAGTTGGGGAAGATGCCCTGAGCGACGGCGGCGTGGTAGCCGGTGTCGTCGCGGGACCAGTCGATGTCGATGCCCTGGCTTCCGGCGAGGACGTAGGGGGCGTCGTACAGGGCGGTCATGGCGAGGCCGGAGCCGCCGTAGATCCGGCCGTTGGCGACGTCGTTGACGTACATGTTGCCGGCGGAGTCGAAGGCGAGTCCGGTGAGTGCGTGGACGCCGTCGATGCCGGTGAGGGACCCGACGAGGGTGGTGGCGCCGGTGCTGAGATCGACCTCGTAGAGGCGGGAGCCCTGGCCCTGCTGGGTCCGGATGCCGTACATCTTGTCGGTGACGGGGTTGTAGGCGAGGTCGTCGAGGGTGCGGGTGCTGGAGCCGACGGCGGTGGCGGCGCCGGTGTTGATGTCGATGCGGTAGAGGCCCGCGGCCGCGCCGCCGGTGGCGCTGTAGTAGGAGGCGTAGGCCCAGAGCCCGCCGCTGCGGTCGAAGGCGAGGCCCCCGAAGCCGACGCCGTTGACGCCGGTGGAGCCGATGACGGTGAAGCCGGCGGGGTTGCCGGAGTCGAAGACGACGAGGGAATCGGAGGAGTTGGGGCCGCCGGTCAGGTGGTTGATGCCGTAGATGAGAACGGCGTCGGCCGCGGTGGCCGTGAAGAGCAGAGCGGCGCTGGCCGCGAGCAGTGACTGACGCATGGAACTCTCCTTCCTCTTCTCGGCGCGTCGTCGCGCGGCCGAGCGGAGGGATTGGCGCGTGGAGTGAACGGAATGGAGTGGGGTGGGTGGGTGAGGTCGGGATCAGCGCCGGCGGCGGCGGGCGCAGAGCCCGGCGACGGCGAGCGCGGCGGCGGCGCCCGGCGCGGGGACGTAGGAGATCTGGAGGTTGTCGAAGCCGAGGGCGATGCTGGGGTCGCCGTTGCCGAAGAACTCGATCCTGCCGATGCCGACGCTGCTCTGCCAGCCGAACCAGGTCCACTCGCCGAGGGGGAGGGCGATCGACTGCGAGGCGAGGATGTCGCCCTCGTCGGAGTAGAAGACGACGCTGCCGCCGCTGGCGTTGTCCGGGGTGGCGAAGAAGCCGCCGAACTGCGTGACGGGGGTTTCGAACTCGAAGACGGCCCATCCGGTGACGGAGCCGCCGAAGAGGTTGCCGTCGTAGGCGTAGAGGTTGGTGTCGGTGGGGAAGCTGTAGACGCTGATGGCGATCATGAGGAAGTTGGCGAGGGCGTCGGTGACGGTGCCGGCGCCGCCGAGGATGGCGGCGGGCCCGGTGGGCATGGGCCCGATCGGGCCGATGTTCTCGAAGCCCTCGCTGTGCTCGCCGATGAACTCATCGATGGCGACGACTTGAGCGTGGGCGCCCGCGGCGAGCGCAGCGATACTGGTCAGAACGATCGTTCCGTTCCGCATGTCCCGTCTCCTTCTTGGGAAGGCCGCCCGAGGGGGCGGCACGTGGATGAAGCTACTGCGGTTTGTGCGGGGCCGCAAGCGTTTGTGCGATGATTCGTCGAAATTTTCGTACGACCGTTCGTGCGAACAGGGATTCGGGGCTGTAGTCTACAGTCCGTGCCCCCCATTCCCGAGACAGATCGCATGTCCTCCGACCCGCCCTCTTTCCCGAACCACGCCCGGGCCGTCGTCCGCTCGGTGCGTGGTTCCTTCACGGACCTGCTGGTCGCGGCGAAGGCCGACCCGCAGAGCCCGCAGTCGATCAGCCGGCGTCTGGGCCTGAACAAGAACCTGGCGTGGAAGATCTCGAAGATCGTGCAGGACGACGACCCGACGGTGGTGCTCGAGCACATGCCGGGGGCGGCGGGGCTGGACATCTTTTTGGGCAAGGCCGAGGCGGCGGAGGTGGGCCCGGATCTGCTGAAGACGGCCCGGGACGCGGTGCAGGAGTACGAACGCCTGATCCGGGTGCATTCGGGGGACCGGGCGACGCTGGAGATGATGGGGACGGGGCTGAGCCCGGCGGGGCGGCAGCAGCGGGACGAGCACCACCGCAAGCTGCTCTTCCAGGGGTCGAGCTACGTGTGGGGGGTGCAGGCGCGGGTGATCGTCAAGGTGTTCGTGGTCTTCCCGGCGGAGGAGCCGGGGACGCTGGCGTTCGCCTCGGTGAGCGGGCTGGTGGACTTCCGGCGTCTGCGGCCGGACGTCTCGTGGGCGATGGCGACCCGCTGGTGGAACAACGACGACGGGACGCCGATGGACACGCCGCCGGCGGAGGCGCTCGACCCCGACTTCGCGGGGGCGGGGCACGCGCCGCTGATGGGGGCGTTCTGCTCGCAGCCGATCCCGGAACTGCGGCGGGTGGTCGAGGGGGGGCGGACGAGCTTCGAGCTGGTGGAGGGGCCGGTCGGGAACACCGGGGCGCTGACGTGCGTGGTCGGCACGATGCAGCGGGGGATCCCGTTTTATCGGACGCCGGAGAACGAGTGGGGCGAGCACATCGCGATGTGCGACATCCCGGCCGAGCTGCTCGTGCTCGACTCGTTCATCCACGAGAGCTTCGCGTTCGCGATCCCTCCCGAGGCGAACCTGTACGGGACGCTGGGGGTGGCGGCGAACACGCCGCACCCGCGGCAGCGTCTGCCGTTGAGCGAGCCGCTGCAGGACCTGGGCGTGGGGCCGCTGCCGCTGCCGACGCCGGAGGTGCCGCGGCACGGGCAGCTGGTGCAGGCGATCTTCGACCGGATCGGGCGGAGCCCGGGGGAGTTCCGGGGGTACCGGATGAAGATCAACTACCCGGCCTGTCCGGCGGCGCTGGCGCTGCGGTACCGGCTGCCGGCGGCGCCGGAGGCGGAGGCGTCCGGAGCGGTGGTGGGGGTGGCGGTGTCAGCCTGAGGCGGGCGGGTCGGGCGGAACGGGG
>CAYMFP010000049.1:0-9827 GCA_964389385.1 uncultured Phycisphaeraceae bacterium
CCCACTTCTCTCCCTTTCCCCCTCCCCGGTTGCCGGTTCCCGGCCCCCGGTTCCCCCTCTCAATACACCCGCCGCACCTGCGCCCCGGGGTAGAAGTTCGTCACGATCGAGCGCCAGTCCTCGCCGCGCTCGGCCATCTTCTTCGCCGAGTACTGGCAGAGCCCGACGCCGTGCCCGAAGCCGCGCCCGCGGATGGTGGCGTTCTTGCCGACGACGGTCACCTCGAAGTCGTTGCTGGCGATCATCGTCTCGCGGGTGACGTCGGGCAGGCCCGGGGCGGGCGTGTTCATGGCGACGCGGAGGTCGTCGGCGAGGACGCGGAAGGTCCGCCCCTGGTCGTCGGTGACGATGTACGTGTTCGGGCGCCCGGCCGCGTTGAGCGAGCCGGGCGCGATCGCGCGGACGCCGGACATCCCGCGCATCGGATGCCCCTTGCCGCTCGCCCAGAGGACGAGGCGGCGGTTGAGGTCGTCGAGGCTGCGCGTGCGGGTCCAGCGGTAGAGCGGGGCGTCCTCGCAGGCGTGGCGGATCGCGCCGGTGCCCTGCAGCGGGAGGGCGCGGTTGAACTCCAGCCCGTTGGAGGACGGCCAGACGCCGTCGGCCGAGGCGCTGCGCCCGCCGGACGTGCTGCTGTAGTACGCCCGCAGGACGCGCCCCTGATCGAGCAGGACGACGCCGCGCGTGCTGAAGACGCCCATGCGGGCCCGCTCGTTCGTCGTCGTCCCGATGAACGCCTGGTCCAGCGTCGTCGACTCGACGTCGAAGCTCTGCTTCGCCAGCCGCGCCCGCGCCCGTTCGTGGATGGCGTAGCTCCGCGAGGCGACGGCCTGGGCCTGGTAGGTCGCCAGCGGCCAGTTCGCGTACAGCTCCTTGGCGAGCACCCCGGGGAGGTACTCCTCCATCATCATCGTGGCGACGGCGTCGAACGCCCGCACGGACACCTCGCTCCGCGGGTGGAAGGTGAGCGAGCCGGGGTACTTCGTCCCGTTGAGCGCCAGCGGGACGGCGGGCGTGGGCGTCTCGAGCGTGACGCCGGACCCGGCGCCGATCGACACCGGCGCCCCGCGCGCCGGCGTGAGCAGCAGCCCGTCGGCGCCCATCTCGACCCGGATCGGGGTGTCGAGCGTCAGGTCGCGCTGGATCAGCCCGCGGCGCACGATCACCTTCTCCGGCCCGGTGACCTCGGCCGCCTCGATCGCGCGGGCGATGCGGACGCGGATGTCCGGCTCCTCGTACGGCACGCCGGCGTCGCGCCCGAGCGTCGGCAGCCGCGTCACGCCCGTCCCCTGGCAGGCGATGAGCCCGGCGGCGGCGAAGGCCGCGACGGCCGCGGCCCCGACGAGGCGCGCGCTCAGCGGCTGGCGCCGCAGCCAGCGGACCAGGGGCGCGAGGCGGGCGAGCGGACGGGGCGAGCGGTCGTGCGGCGGGAGCATCGGAATGTCCATCGGCAGTCGGGGGCGATTCGCGGCAACGCCGGCGCCGGCCCAGATAGGATCCGGGGAGCCCCGGAACCGGGTCGAAGAAACCGGGCCGACGAGGATATCCGCATGGTCAGCACGCCCCGCCGCCTCCGCCTGCTTCTCCCGGCCGCGACGCTCGCGCTCGCGGGCGCGGCCCTCCTCCCGGCGGCGGGGTGCCGGTTCCTCCCGGAGCGCGAGCCGCGCCTCCGCGACGACCTCGGGTACGCGGGCCCGGAGATCGCCCTCGGCGAGGCGAGCGGGAACCACCGCCTGACGCTCACGGCCCCGAGCGGCGGGTGGACGTTCAAGCTCGACACCGTCGAGGAGGCGTACGGGCACCGGCGCGTGCTCGTCACCGCGCGGCGCCCGAACCCGGCGTTCATGCACACGCAGGCCCTCGCCGAGCACAACATCCGCGTGCCCGTGCCGACGGGGGTGCCGATCCGCGTCTACGCCCGCGTGCTCGACCACGACGCGAGCGGCAAGGGCGCCGGGTGGACCTTCGTGCCCACGGCCTCGTCCTTCGACCCCGCGGGGGAGTGACGCCGGGCTTGGCAGGATCCCGTTCGGGTCTGTAGGCTCCCCGGTATGGAGGAGAGCCACGTCCGCCGTCCGTGCCTGGACGACCCGCTCGTCCGCGCCACGCTCCGCCTGACGCTCGCGCCCGGGCTCGGGCCGGTCCGCATCGCCCGACTGCTGGCCCTCTTCGGCGATCCGGGGCGGGCGTGCCGGGCCTCGCCGGCCGAGCTGGCGCGCGTGAAGGGGATCGGGCCGAAGCTCGCGGCGAAGGCCGCGCAGGCGCTCGCGGCCTCGGACGGGGCGCTGGACGACGAGCTGCGCGCGATCGACCGGGCGGGGGCGCACGTGCTCCTGCCCGGGCTCCCGGGATATCCGGAACTGCTCGCGCAGCTCCCGGACGCTCCCCCGCTGCTGATCGTCCGCGGTGAACTGCGCCCGGAGGACGACGACCGCTACCCGCTGGCCGTGGTCGGCTCGCGGCGGTGCACGCAGTACGGGCTCGAGCAGGCGGCGCGGTTCGCCGGGCTGCTGGCGGGGGCGGGGATCACGATCGTCTCGGGCGGGGCGCGGGGGATCGACACGGCCGCGCACCGGGCGGCGCTGCTCGGGCACGGGGCGGGACGGACCATCGCCGTGCTCGGGTGCGGGCTCGCCCGCTGCTACCCGCCGGAGAACAAGGACCTGTTCGAGCGGATCGTGGGCGAGGGGCGGGGCGCGGTGGTGAGCGAGCTGCCGATGCAGACGCCGCCGAACGCGGAGAACTTCCCGGCGCGGAACCGCATCATCAGCGGGCTCTCGCTCGGGGTGCTCGTGGTCGAGGCCGGGGCGGGGTCGGGGGCGCTGATCACGGCCCGGCAGGCGGCGGAGGATCACGGGCGGGAGGTGATGGTCGTCCCCGGGCGGGTCGACTCCCCGGCGAGCGCGGGGAGCCACGAGCTGCTGCGGGGCGGGGGCGCGGCGCTCGTCACCGAGCCGGGGCACGTGCTCGAGACGCTCCAGGCCCCGGCCCGCAACCTGTTCGACGGGCGGCACGCGGCTCTGGCGGCCGATCCCTCGCGCGATCCGGTGGCCGAACTCCTGGAGCCGGCGGCGACCTCCCCGCCCGCCCCCGCCGCCGAAGACCTGCACGCCCGGATCCTGCGGGCGCTCGAGACGCCGCGGACGCCGGACGAACTCGCCGACGGGCTCGGCATCGCGATGCCGGACCTCCGCGGGGCGCTGACGATGCTCGAGCTGCTGGGGCGGATCCGGCGTGCCGGGGCGCGGTATACCGCCGCCTGACGCCGGGTTCTGCCTCACATCTGGCCTCCCGGCCGGTCTTTCCCGCCGGCCTCTGCTCCTCCCCGCCACGGAAATGTTCGTCTTTTGTTGCATGCCGCGGGAATCGGGTGTACGCTGAGACCGAACAGAGACCTTCTTTCCGGCACTCGTCCGGCGGTCGCCCTCGCACGAGCCAGACGCTTTGACCCCCAGTACCGCCCATTCCACCGCCGCTCCGAGCGGGCGACCCGCCGTCGCCCCCGGCTCCGTGCAGTCGGTCGTGCGGTCGGGCGCGTTGGCGGGTGTTCGGACCGGTGTTTGGGCGGGAGGATGCCGCCCCGGGCGGGCTGCGGAGCAAGTTTCCGGTCTTCGGCCGTCCGCCACCGATATCGGGGTGATGTCCGCGAACGAGTCACAGGACCGGGGCCCCACGGCCGCCGACGCGGCGCGGGCGCCCGTGCTCGATCTCGGCCCAGGCGGGGCCTTCCGGCGCGCGTTGGCGGGCTCGGAGGGACGGCTCGTTCCGGTCCGTTCTCCGGCGCCCGCACACCCGGGCGCGCCTTCGGCGTCCGGCGGCCTCCCGCTCGAAACGGCCGTGCGGATCGGCGAGGATCGTCGTGCTCACGCGGGCGCGGCCGGGGCGGGCCTGCTCCACGCCGCCGCCCGGGAACTCGACCGCCAGCACGCCCTCTCCGTCGGAGCCGCCCAGGCGCTGGATGCCCTCGCGGCCGCCCTCGTGCGCCGTTCGGGCGCCGGCGTGGACGGCGCGGGAGCGGGGGTGGACGGATGGATGGGGTGGTTCACGAGAGGGCGTTCCGCGGGCGGCCGCAGGACCGGACGACGCAGGACGCGACGCTTCGCCCCCAGATCGACGCCGAACCAGTCGCAGCAGACGAGGCAGACGAAGAAGGACCCGCGGCATGAATCTCACGCCCAAGCAACTCCGCATCCTGCAGCTGATCCGCGACTCGCGCATCCGTCGGGGCTTTTCGCCGACGATGCAGGAGCTGGCGGACGAGATCGGCGTCTCGAAGGTGACGGTCTTCGAGCACGTCGAGGCGTTGATCAAGAAGGGCGCCCTGATCCGCGAGGCGAACAAGGCTCGCTCTTTGGCGATCGCTGACGGCGTGAGCGTTCCCGACGAGGACCGCCCGCTGCGGTTCCCGCTGGTGGGCAAGATCGCGGCCGGCTACCCGATCGAGAAGGTCGCGGACACGGAGGAGATCGACCTCTGCGAGATCCTCCAGGGCGGCCCGACGCCGCGCGAGGGCGCGTTCGCGCTGCAGGTCGAGGGCGAGAGCATGCGCGACGAGGGCATCCTCGACGGCGACTTCATCCTGCTGGAGCGCACGAACACGGCCCGCAACGGCGACCGCGTCGTCGCGCTGCTCGAGGACGGCTCCACGACGCTCAAGACGTTCTACAAGGAGGCCGACCACATCCGCCTCCAGCCGGCGAACCCGGAGTTCGAGCCGATCCGCGTGCGCGACGTGACGATCCAGGGGATCGTGCGCGGCGTGATCCGCCGGTACTTCTGAGCCGCAACCGATGATCGGCCGGCGCGGCTCGCGCGAGCACGTCGCGGCGTGAGGCCTCCGGGCCGATCCTGAGCGACCGGAGAAACGCGCGAAGCCCGGAGCCGGCTCCGGAGAAGCTACGCGGCCGCGTCGCGGGCCCGCCCGCGGCCCTGCTCGATCGCCGCCTGCATCGCCCGCCCGAGGTCCTGAGCGAGGAACGGCTTGAGCAGCGTCGCCGCGCCGGCGCCCGCGAGACGCTCCACCGCGCGGTCGTCGGAGGAGGCGACCACCGCCGGCACGCCCCGCGCGGCGAGCGTGCGGAGAAACGGCTCGGCCGACTCGCCGCGGAGATTGAGATCGACCACGGCCGCGTCGACGCGGTGGCCCGCGAGGGCCTCCTCCGCATCGGCGACGGTGGCGGCGGGACCGATCGGGCGGCACCCCAGATCGGCGAGGCAGCAGAGGGTCTCGCGCGCCACCATGGGCGTGTCCTCCACCACCAGGACGCGGAGCCCGGCGAGGTGTTCGGGAAACGAGGAGACGGCGATCACGGCGGACCTCCGGGATCACGAAGGAACGGAAGCGGCCGCCGCGAAGATTGGCCGGCGGCCGGCGAGTGAAGTTGTCGTCGTCTCCCCTTGCCGTCCATGCGATCGTCGGGGGCGGCGGGATGGATGCTCGGGAAGGGGCAGGGAAGAAGGGGCAGGGAGCCGGGACGCGCCCGGTCGCCCGCGAGCGGGGGGAGAGCCCCGGCCTCAGCCGGCGGCGAGCGCCTCGCGGATCCGGGGGGCGACGAAGATCGCGTCGCCCCAGGCCAGCACCCCGGACCGCCCGCGGGTGAGCCCGTAGAGCCCGAAGAGCGCGTACCCGTGCCCGGCGAGCAGGGCGCGGAGTTCCTCGAAGCCCGCCTGCCCCTCGTAGAGCGGGGCGAAGAGGACTTCGGTGCAGACGACGTCGACCGCGCCGGACGCGAGCAGCCCGCGGGCGCCGGCGAGGGCGAGCCGCTCGCCCCCCTGGATGTCGAGCTTGAGGACGTCGACGCGGCGGATGCCGCGCTCGGCGCAGAAGGCGTCGAGCGTGGTGGTCGGGACCTCGACCGCCGCGACCTCGCGGTTCAGCCCCGGGTCGACGTGCTGCGCGGCCTCGCCGGCGACGGGCAGGAGCGAGCTGGTCGCGTGGTCGCTGTTGGCGTGGAACCGCGCGGCGCCGACCGCGTCGGAGACGGCGAGGCGGTGGATCTGCACGCGGGGGCTGGAGCCGACGGCTTCGGCGAGCGTCGCGGCCGTCGCCTCGAACGGTTCGAACGCGTGGATCGCGGCGTCGGGGAAGAGGCGGAGAAAGGCCTTGACGGTGTGCCCGACGTTCGCGCCGACGTCGAGCACGGTGCGGACGTCGCGCCCGCGGAGGATCGCGGCGAGGTCGGCGTGCGGATCGTCGCGCGGCGCGTCGCCGACGCGGCGGAGGTCGTAGCCGAGGGCGCGCAGCACGGACTTGATCGAACGCGAGAGCTTGCTCATCCGGGTCCGCCGCATGCCCCGCCCGCGCGGATCGGCGGAGGGGCGGGCGGAGGATAGTGCGCCGCGGCGGGCGGTGCGGCGCGGGGAATGCGGCCCGTCCGCGGGAACGGGCGGGCCGCGGCGGATCGGGGGATCACTCCTCGTCTTCGTCGAGGGCGCGGGCGTTCTCGGTGGCCGAGCGGACCTCGCCGAGCGGGAGGATGCACAGCTCCGGCTGGAAGGCGCCGCCCATGAAGCCGCCGGCGGCCTGCATCTCCTCCTGGCTCGGGAGCTGGAGGACGAGGAAGCCGATGACCTCGGCGCGGTCGTTGAGGACGGGCATGCCGAGTTCCTGGAGGAGCTGGCTGGCGAAGAGGAGTTCGCGCGGGCGGGAGGTCTCGCCGATGACGCGGCCCTCGCTGACCTTGGGGGCGTGCCCGTAGAACTCGCTGGCGCGGCCGACCTGCAGGATGCGGTCGCCGACCTCGGCCTCGGCGTCGCCGTCGAGCGAGACGTGCGGCAGGTCCTTCTCGGGCGCCTTGTCGAGCTTGATCCAGGTGAGGTCGCGTTCGGAGTCGCGGGCGAGGACGCTGGCGCGGGCGCCCTCGGTGTCGTCGCCGATGAAGACGCGGATGTCCTGCGGCGTGGGGGCGCCGCCGAAGAGGGCGGCCGCGCCGCCGAAGCTGAAGTTGCTGACGAGCACGAGCCCGTCGGCGGAGACGAGGACGCCGTCGGTCTGTTCCTCGCTCTCGCCGCCGCCCATCATGCCGCTGGCGTCGCTGGTGACGTACTTGATCTGGACGATGGCGGGGCGGACCTTGTCGATGGCGGCGCGGTAGAGGTTGGTCGAGTCGTCGTCCTGGCGCTCGGGCTGCCGGGCGGCCGCACGGACCGCGGAGCGTTCGGACGCGGACTCCTGCCCCTGCGCGGCGGGGGCTCCGGCCGCGAGGGCCAGGGCCAGGGCGAGCGGGGCGGTGCGGGAGGGGATGGGCATGCTTGAAGTCCTCTTGCTCGGCCCCGCGGTCGGGGCGTGGGCGGCGCGGGTGCGCCGTGGAGCGGCCCGCGGCGGGCCGGAAGACCCGGGGCGGGGGGCACCCGCGCCGGGCGAAGGTTCGGGATCAGCCGGCGGCGGCCGCGGGGAGGGGCTGGGCCTCGGCGTCCTCGGGGGCATCGTCCGCGTCGGCGTCGACGGGCTCGGGCGTCCAGTCGGGCTCGACGAACTGGTAGCTCGTGCGGTAGCCGCGGAGGACGACGAAGGCGATGCGCTCGGGGCGTTCCGCCTCGACGCGTTCCATGGCCTCCTCGAACGAGGCGGTGCCGGTGATCTCGTGCTCGCCGATGCGCTGGATCACCATGCCGGGTGTGACGCCGGCCTGGGCGGCCCAGGAGGCGCTCTCGACGTCCTCGACGATCACGCCCCTGACGTCCGGCGTCCAGCGGTTGTCGTCGCGGTCGAAGAAGGTGATGGCGCGGACGGTGAGGCCGAAGTCGGTGTTCTTGACGCGCTTGGCCTCGCTCGGGCCGATCTTGGAGCGTTCGGTCTGGACGGTGACGTCGGTGCGCTCGCCGTCGCGGAGGACGGTGAGGGTGGCGTCCTCGCCGATGCGGAGGCGCTGGATGGCGCGGTCGAGCAGGCCGGCCTGGGCCATGGCGCGCGGGAGCAGGCGCTCGCCGTTGAGGGCGACGACGATGTCGCCGACCTGGAGCCCGCTGTCGGCGGCGCGGGTGCCGGGGTAGACGCGGGTGACGCGGAAGCCCTCCCCGTCGGCGAGGCCGAGGCGGCGGGCGAGCTCGGGGACGACGGGCTGGCTGGCGAAGCCGATCCAGGCCTTGGGCAGCTCGCGGGGCGGGTCGGGGAGCTTGATCTCCTCGGTGTCCAGGGCGGAGAGGTAGTTCTTGCCGCGGCGGTCGTACTCGACGACGACGTGCTCCGGGCGTTCCTCGGCGTTCTCGAAGTCCTTGTAGGCGTCGAGCAGGTCCTGCAGGGTCTTGATCTCGCGGTCGCCGGCGCGGTGGATGATGTCGCCCGGGGCGAGGGCGGGCTCGGCGAGTTCGGCGGGCCCGCCGGAACGCGTGCTCGTGACCATGACGCCGTCGTGCGACCCGAGGCGGCGGACGCGCGCCATGAACGGCGTGATCTCCTGGACGGTGATGCCCCACTCGCGGAGGGCCACCTGGTCGCCGAAGTCGGGGTTCATGGCCTCGGCGACGACGTCGACGGTGCGGGTCTCGCCGGCGCGGAGGATCTCGAACGTGACGGTGGAGCCGGGCTCGCGGTGGGCGAGGTCGTACATCACCGGCGGGATCTGCTCGGCGAAGCCGACGGTGAGGGGCTCGCCGTCGATGGAGAGGACGACGTCGCCGGGCTCGATGCCGGCCTGGGCGGCGGGCCCGTCTCGGGCGACGCTGTCGACGAAGATGCCGCGGTCGAAGCCGGTGCGCTCGATGGTCTTGAAGTTGATGCCGACGTCGGTGCGGGGCACGCGCCCGTGCTCGCGCAGGGCGTCGACGATGGTCCGGGCGAGGTTGCTCGGGCTGGCGAAGCTCATGCCGGAGCCGCCGCGGGTGTTGACGCCGATGACCTCGCCCCGGATGTTGACGAGGGGCCCGCCGGAGTTGCCGGGGTTGATGAGCGCGTCGTGCTGGATCCAGCTCGTGTACTGCCCGGTGCGCCCGCCGGAGAGGATGTCGACGAAGTCGGCGGCGTCGCCGTCGAAGAGGACGCGCTCGGTGTTCGAGACGATGCCGAGCGTCACGGTGCGCCCGAGCCCGTAGGGCGAGCCCATCGCCATCACGAGGTCGCCGACCTGCAGCGCGTCGGAGTCGCCGAGGCTGGCGTAGGCGAGCGAGGCGTCGGGGTCGGGGAGCTTGCTCTTGTCGATCTGGAGGAGGGCGAGGTCGGTCGCGGCGTCCTCGCCGACGAGGGTCGCGGGGACCTTGGTCTTGTCCGCCAGGGTGAGGGTGAACTCGCGCCCGTTCTCGGTCACGTGGGCGTTGGTGAGCACGAGCCCCTCCGGCGAGATGATGGTCCCGCTGCCGGTGGACTGGAACTTCTGCTCGCGCCCGTTCCAGAAGTGCCCCGTGATCGTCTCGATGTGGACGAGGGCGGGGAAGACCTTGTCGCGGGCCTCGGCGACCATGGCGCGGAAGTCGCCGCGGAGCGCCTCGACGCTCTCGGCGACCGGAGCCGCGGCGCCGGCCTGCTCGGCGGCCGCCGCCGAGAAGGGAAGCCCGGCCAGGGCGATGACGGCGGCGGCGCGGATCGATCTCGTCATGCTGTGCTCCGGGGAGCCCGCCGGCTCGGAAGCGGCGGTTCCCGCTGGGTCTGTCGTTCCGGGAAATGTTCCGGGGTTCCACCCCGCCCCGTCCGGCGCGGGCGGGTCCGATTTATACGGGATCGGGCGGCGAACGTTCTTCACCGAAGCAGGGGATATGGAAAATCGATCCCTTCGCTCCGGGCGCGGCGTTCTCACGGCACGCGTCGGCGGAGAAGACGTCGCGCCACGGAAACCCGCCGCGCAGCAGGGTTTGGCGCGGGCGAAGCGGGCTCGACGGAGTGGGGTGGGGTGGGGTGG
>CAYMFP010000049.1:9837-14761 GCA_964389385.1 uncultured Phycisphaeraceae bacterium
CCCCGGGGGTTGGGGGGGGGGGGGGGGGGGCCGGGGGGGGGGGGGGGGGGGGGGGGGGGGTGGGGGTCAGGCGCCCGGGGTGGGCTTGCGCTCGACGCGGACGATCTTCGCGCCCAGAACCTCCATCGCTTCCTGCACGAGCGGGTGGTTGCGGACGTCGTCGTCGATGCTCATGGGCGCCGCCTGGTGTCCGCGGGCTTCCGGGGCCGTCGGGGCGCCGGGCGGGGGCGCGTCCGCGGCCTCGACGCTGACCTCGACGCGCACGGTGCGCCCGAGCGCGTCGCGGATGATCTCCTCGATCGCCTTGGCGGAGTGCTCCGCGGCGCGGCAGACGGGCCCGCGGCCGGCGAGCACGGCCCGGTCGGCGTCGAGCCGCGCGAGCCCCAGGTCCGCCAGGATGCTGTGCACGCGCGGGCGTTTCTCCGCGGCTCGGAGGATGGCGGCCCAGGCGGCCGCCGGATCGTCGATCGGCGCGGCGGTCGGGGCCGGGGACGCGGCGGGAGCGGGCTCGTGCGGCGCGGGCGGGCGAGCGGACGCGCCCGGGGTGGGCACGGGGGCGGGATCGCGAGCGGGTGGCGGCGGCTCCCGGTGCGCCGGCGCTGCGGCCGGCGCGGGCGGGGCCGCCGTCAGGGTTTTTTTGCGGGGGCTCCCGCGTGCCCGTTGCCGGAGGCGTGGGCGCCGGCGACGACGGCGGTGACGTCGGCGAGCTTCTCGGTGAGCGTCAGTCGGACGATCGCGGCCTCGAGCAGCGCCCGGGGCGCGGCCGTGCTCTTCAGCGAGCGCTGCACGCTCTCGCAGAGGGCGATCATGTGCACGATGCCGGCGGCGTCGAAGCGGGCGGCGCGCCCGGCCTCCTCGCGCTTGGCCTCGGGCGAGAGTTCGACGAGTTCGGTCTCGGGCCCGCAGGCGGCGAGGACCATGAGGTCGCGCAGGCGGAGGACGAGGGCCTCGAGGATCAGGTCGCCGGAGATGCCCTTGGAGAGCAGGTCGTTGGTGCGGGCGAGGGCCGCGGCGGGGTCGCCGTCCGCCATCGCGTCGATGAGCCCGCTGAGCAGGTCGCGCTCCGGGAGCCCGAGGAGTTCCTCCAGGAGCTTGACGGTGAGGTGCTTCTCTCCGGTGGCGAGGAGGCGGTCGAGCAGCGAGAGGGCGTCGCGCATCGAGCCGTTGCCGAGGCGGGCGACGGTGGCGACGAGTTCGGGCTCGGCGGTCTTGTCCTCGCGGGCGAGGACGTCCTCCAGATGGTCGGCGATGCGGCGGCTGGGGATGTTGCGGAAGTCGAAGCGCTGGCAGCGGGACTGGATGGTCGCCGGGACCTTGTGGGGCTCGGTGGTCGCGAGGATGAACTTCACGTGCTCGGGGGGCTCCTCCATGGTCTTGAGGAGGGCGTTGAACGCGGCCCCGGAGAGCATGTGGACCTCGTCGATGATGTAGATCTTGTAGCGTCCCCGCATCGGGCGGTAGACGGAGTTGGCGATGAGGGTTCGGGCGTTCTCGACGGAGTTGTTGGAGGCCCCGTCGATCTCGACGACGTCGGTGTCCTGCCCGGTGAAGATGGCCTCGGCGATCGCCTGGTCGTCGTCGGGGTTGTTGAGGGCGTTGGCGAAGATGCGGGCCATGGAGGTCTTGCCGACCCCTCGGGTGCCGCAGAAGAGGTAGGCGTGGGCGACGCGGTCGGCGTCGATGGCGGCCTTGAGGGTGCGTGCGATGGGTTCCTGGCCGACGACTTCGTCGAAACCGCGGGACCGGTAGCGTCGGGCGAGGACGGTGTACGCCATGGGAGGGGAGTGTACGGGTGCTCGCGGCGCGACAGGGCGCATCGGGCGGCCACAGCGTGCCCGCGCCTCGCCCGGCCGCGGGGCGCCAGCCCCAGGGCGCGCGTCTCTCGTGCTTCGCCGGAGGGACGCAGAGGACGCGGGGAGTCGGCGAGGGGCGGGGAGGGCGCGTGGGAAGGAGCCGCGAGCACCAGCGAGCGTCCGGCGCAGGGTGGTGTTGTGCGGTAAGGGCGGCGATGGCCTCGGCGGGCGTCGCGCTCGGGGCTCCTCGCCTGCGGGAGGGGGCTGGGGTTGATTGGGCGCAGCCACGACTGAGCCCGCTCGCGCGTCGGCGGGCGCGCGGTCGGTTCGGAGGGCGGGCTCAGTCGTGCCACCAGAGAGATGGGCGCACGCGCCCTGGGGCTGGCGCCCCCGCGGCTGGGCGAGGGCGCGGGGGAGAGCAAAGAAATGGAGGAAGAGGTGGACCGGCGGTCAAAAAAGGGGGGCCGCCACGCGGACCATCAGGCGCTCGAAGGGCAAGAAGAGGGGAGATGAAGCGAGGCCCGATGTTGTGATCGTCCGCGTGGCGGCCCGTTCCCGGGGTCCGAGAATGAGCATGCCACAGGAGCGATAGGGCGTCAACCCTATACGGCGGCGCCGGTGCAAATTGTGATTGCACGCTGCGAGGGCACGCCCGGAGCGGGGGACGTGCGGGGCGGGAAGGAAGGTTGCGGGCGACGGGCGGGATGCCCCGTGGTCGCTGGCGCTCCCCGGTTCACGACTCGCCGCCGTTGACGGCCAGGACACCGGCGACACCGGGTGACGGCCGCTTATGGCTGCTGCGGTCAAGCCCTGACCAGGTTCACGGGCCACCCGTGTACCGGGCCCGGCCGTCAACGGGGGCGAGTCGGAACGGCCCGGGGCGGCCCGGGCAGCGGGCATGCTACCCCTCGGCGGCGTCCGGGTACACTCCGGCGGGGAAACCACGTTGCCGGATCGCCCGACCAGAAGCCCGAACGCCCGGAACGACGCCGCGGAGCCCGCGCCGGGGCCGTACCCGTCGGTGCGTCTGCCGAACCCGGTGGAGGCGGCGGAGCGGCAGCGGCAGCTTCTGGTGCGGCTGCTGCGGATCGCGTTCTTCGTGCTGTTCCTGACGGTGCTGCTGCTGTCGCTGATCGCGACGGGGCAGAGCGGGGACCCGAACCTGGCCCCGATGGACCGGTTCTTCGGGGAGAACGTCGCGATCTCGGTGGCGGTGGCGCTGGCGCTCGGGGCCGTCACGGTCGCGATCGACCTGCTGACGCCGAACAAGAAGATCGCGACCTTGTTCAGCGTCTTCTTCGGGCTGGTGATCGCGCTGGTGCTGGCGGTGGCGGGCGGGTTCGTGATCGACCTGATCGCGGCCTCGTGGGAGATCGAGGCGCCGCGGATCATCGGCACGGTCAAGGTGCTCTTCGGGATCTGCCTCTCGTACCTGACCGTGGCGGCGGTGCTGCAGACGCAGGACGACTTCCGCCTGGTGATCCCGTACGTGGAGTTCGCCAAGCAGATCCGCGGCCCGCGCCCGATCCTGCTGGACACGAGCGCGATCATCGACGCGCGGATCCGCGACGTCGCCGAGACGGGGCTGCTCCAGACGCCGCTGGTGATCCCGCAGTTCGTGGTGGACGAGCTGCAGGCGCTGGCGGACAGCGCCGACGCCATGCGGCGGGCGAAGGGGCGGCGGGGGCTCGAGGTCGTCGACCGGATGCGGCGATCGGCGAAGATGGACGTCACGATCGACGAGCGCCCGGTGCCGGGGCACGCGGTGGACCACAAGCTCGTGGAGCTGGCGCGGCAGATCCCGGCGATCCTGGCGACGAGCGACGTGGCATTGGCGCGGATCGCGTCGATCCGCGGGGTGCCGACGCTGAACATCAACGACCTCGCGGCCGCGATGCGCCCGAGCCTGATCGCGGGCGAGGAGATCGCCCTGCGGATCCTGCGTCCGGGCGAGCACCCGGGGCAGGGCGTGGGGTACCTCGAGGACGGGACGATGGTCGTCGTCGAGGACGGGGCGGAGGCCGTGGGACGCGAGGAACGCCTGGTGGTGACGGGGACGCTGCAGACGTCGGCGGGGCGGATGGTGTTCGCGCGGCTGGCGTCCGGCGGGACGGAAGCAGGGATGGGGGCGGGAACGAGGGGGGACGACGGGGCTTCGATGCCGGAGCCGGAGGAGGCCGCGGAGGCGGACGGGGCGTCGGCGGCGGAGGAGGCGGTGCCGGCCGGGGCCGGGCGGAACGCCGCTCGGCGGGAGCCGGGCGGGCCGCGGGGCACGCCGCCGCCGAAGAAGGGCCCGCGCCGGGGGGGCACGCCGCGCAACCCGCGGCGGTGATGGGCCTTACGGCGGGGCGTCGTCGCCCACGAGATCGCGCATCACCTCGCGGAAGCGCCGGCGGATGTCGGTGGACCAGGGGTTGTGCCTCTGGATCGCCTCGAAGAGTTCGGGGCTGTCCTTCTCGACGTTGCGCTTGAGTTGGAGCAGCCGCTCGTAGGCGACGGTCGCCAGGGGGAGTTCCGGCAGGTCCATCCGCAGCCCGGCGTGCCCGATGAGGTGGGTCAGAACCTGGACGTAGGTCATCTGGCGGTCGTGCTCGTCGGGCGTGACCTCGATCGCCCGGAGCCGGAGCGTCTCGGTCAGGAAGCGGCGGACGCGTTCGGCTCGCTCCGGCTCGATGCGGGCGGGGCAGAGGGCGATCTTCTGCCCGGGGAGGCCGCGTTCGGCGACGGTCTGCGGGCCGAAGAGCGGGTGCGTCCCGAGGATCCGGACCTCGGGCGGGAGGCGTTCCGTCAGGAGGCGCAGGGGCTCGAGCTTGACGGAGCAGACGTCGGCGACGAGGGCGCCCGGCGGCAGGTGGGGGCGGACGGCCTCGATCGCTTCGGGCAGGTGCTGGACGTTGACGGCGAGGACGACGACCGGGCACCCGGCCGTCTCGGCGAGGGAGGCGCGGCGGACGCCCTCGGGCGTGGGAACCTCCGACGGATCGTGGGCCAGGACGGACGCGTGCCCGGCGAGCACGCGGGCGAGGAGGCCGCCGAAGGCGCCGAGCCCGATGACGCCGATGGTGGTGGGTTCGTCCATGCGATCGGCACGGTATCGGGCTCGGGGGGCGGGTGAGTGAAGCTGGAGCGAG
>CAYMFP010000050.1:0-14330 GCA_964389385.1 uncultured Phycisphaeraceae bacterium
GACGCGCTCGTATGGGCCGCGACAGTGCTCACGCCGGCTTCACCCGCTCCACACCCTCGGAACCGTTCCGGCCCGTCACCCGCCGCCACGCCGCCCCCGCCAGCAGGGTCGCCGCGAACGGCACCCCCTCCACCACATACCGCCTGAACAGCCGCCGCGGCTCCTGCCGCAGCCGGTCCACCCACTCCAGCCCCATCCGCTGCATCCACACCGGCGCCCGCCGGACCTCCCCCGTCACGAAGCTCAGACTGATCCCCACGCCGAGCCACCAGGCCCCGGGCAGGAGCCCCGGGCGGCATTCGGGATCCGGGATTCGGCATCCGGGGGAAGGAGGGGAGGCGTTCGGGAGGGCGAGATCCGGCATCCGGCATCCGGCATTCGAGGCGGCATCCGGGAACGGGGATCCGCCATCCGGGGCGGCAGCGGCGGGAAGATCGGGTTCTGCTCCGTCCTCCGATTGCCGGTTGCCGGTTGCCGAGTCCCCGCCTCCCTCACCTCGACCTCTCCTCAGCCTCTCGATCAGCCGCTCCTGCTTCGGCGATCCCAGGGCCACGTACACCAGGTCCGCCCCGCTCGACCGCAGGTCGGCCTCGATCGCCGCCATCTCCGCCGGATCGTTCTCGAACCCGACCGGCGGGCAGCGCGTTCCCGCGACCCGCAGGCCGGGGCACTCCTGTTCCAGCTTCGCGCCCGCCCGCTCCGCCACCCCGGGGTTGCCCCCCAGCAGGAACACGGACAGCCCGGCCTCCCCGGCCGCACGGCTCAGCGACCACGTCAGGCTCGACCCCGCCACCCGCTCCGGCAGCGGCGTTCCTTGCACGCGCGACGCCCAGATCACCGGCATCCCGTCCGCCACCACCAGGTCCGCGGCGTCGACCACCGCCCGGTACGCCGGGTCGCGACGGTACCGCCGCACGTGGTCGAGGTTCGCCGTCACGACGCACCCCCCCCGTCCGGCCCGCGCCTCGCCGACGATGCGGCGCACAACCGCCGCCTCGTCGAGCGCGTCGAACCGGACGCCCCCCACCTCGATCCGCCCCCGCCTCTGTTCATGCCTCTCGTCCGCCACGCGGCTCAACCCCCGAACGTCTCGACCCGGCGGCGTGCTCGGCGCGGCCTCCGGCCCCGTCGCGCACGGCGCGATGTTCGGGGATGCGGCCCCTGCACGGCCGCCCGAGAGGGGTCTATCGGCCGGTTCGCGGCGTTGGTGCAGACCTCTCCCCGGTGTGCAGGAACTCTCCGGCGTCCAAGATATCCGAGTTCTGCGGGCGTCAAGCCCGACTCGCGCATCCGCCCGTGCAACGCTGCAAAAACACCGCCGGCACGCCCTGACGCACCCTCACTCCGGGCTCCGTGCCTCCTGGGGCGATGACCTTAGGCCGCTCGGGCACGCGCGCGGTCTACTCCAGCGGCTCCAGCAGCGCCGGATCGATCTCGATGCTCGTCGCCCGCCCGAGCGTCTGCACGCACAGGATGAGCCGCCCGCCCCGTGCCTTCGCGTCGATGAACCCCTCCAGCCCCATCAGCGGTCCGCTGCGCACGCGGGCCGCCCGGCCCTCCGCCAGGTACGGATACGGGTCGAACGTGCAGCCGCCCGCCAGGGCGCGGTCGATCTGCGCGAGTTCGTGCTCGAGCCGGTCCTGGTCCGATACGTCGAGGAGCTGTGCAACTCGATTTGTTTCAAGAACTTGCACGCGACCGCCGGCGTCCGTGCAGACGAAGACGTACCCCGGGAACAGCGGCGCCTCCACCGTCCGCCGCCGCCCGCCGTGGAGGCGCTGCTCGCTGAACAGCGGCAGGTAGTGGGGAATGCCGCGCGTCCGGAGCGCGGCCTGCAAGGCCTTCTCCTGCCGGGACTTGGTCCGGGCGACGTGCCAACGCACTCCGGGCGTCGCGCGGGGATGGAATCGACCGTCCTCGGATCCTGACATCGCCCCATTGTTCCCCTCCCCCGCCCCCCGGACGGGCGTGGGGCAGGATCCCCCGGAAAGCCGGACAAATTCCGTCCCTGCGCGGCGCTCGACCTTGTAAGTCGGGGGTGGACGTGGTAGGTTTTGCCGTCTCGCAGGAGTCCAGGGAGGAATCTCCAGCATTCCGACCGCCTCGCGTTCCTGGTCCCGGCGGTTCGTGCCGTTCGGGAGAGAGGGCGGTTCCCGGCCCGAGCCCGCCGCGGTCCGACCGAGGGGCGCGGCGGACCCGAGGCATACGAGCGAGCCAACTGCGAGCATCCGGGGGTCGCCACGCGGCACGGGCACGCGGTCGAGTGCGGGAGGGGGCGGAGAGGAGTGAGAGATGCCGGGGGTGTTCCGATCCATGCCGGGTTCGCGCGGGCGCGGCCGCCGCGGTCCGACGGTGCGGCGCGGCCCCGCCGCCATGGAGCGCAGCTTTGTCCGCCCCGCCTGCGGCGTCCCGCTGCGCGCCCCCGGTCCGGCTCCAGACGACCACGGATCCGGCCGATGACCCGCCTGATCGCGTCACCTTTGCAGAGCCCTATGACCCGGATGCTCGACAATCCGGCAACGGGCGCCCGCGCGGACGCTGCGCCGGACGCCGTGCCCACGCCGTGCATCGCGGCCGTGGCCGTTCTGTGCGCTTCCCAGAGACGCGACAACCCCATCGCCCGGCTCTCCAGGCTCGTCGCCGACCTCCCGCTCGACGAACGCCGCACCCTCGCCGGCGGGCTCCTCGAGGAGATCCTTCCCCCTCTCGGCCCCGAGCCGCGGTGCGTCTTCCTCGCCGGGGCGACCGACGTCGCCGCCGCCCGCAGCACCACGCCCAGCGGGCTGCCCATGGACGTCCTGCACGACCGCGACCAGTACCGCGGCACCGCCGGCTCGCTCCGCGACTTCGCCGTCGGGCTCGACCCCGCCTCGTACATCCTCGTCGTCGCCGGCACCGAGTGGACCGGTTTCTCGCTCACCGGGCTGGCGGCGGCGATGCTCGGCCTCGGGGCCGACGTCGTCCTGCCCCGGCTCGCCTGCCGCACGCCGCTCGCCGTCTGGCTCGTCCGCGCCGGCGTCCTCGAGGACGTCCCCCCGGTGGGGTACTCGGACTTCAAGGAGCAGGCGCTGCCGCGTCTGGCGAGCCGCCGCGACGTCCGCGTGCTCACGCTCCCGCCCTCCTGCCGCGCGTCCGATCTCGTCAGTGTCCGCACGCTGCCCAGCTACCTCCGGGCCGTCCGCCTCGCCCACGGGGCCCCCGCCGGCGGCGAGGCCGGGGAGCCGTGGCGGTCGCGTTTCGCCGTCGTCGAGCCGGGGGCCGAGGTCGAGCCGGGAGCGATCCTGCACGATTCCGTCGTCCTCGCCGGGGCCCGGGTCGAGCGAGGCGCCGTGCTCGCCCGCTCCGTCGTCGACGCGGGCGTCGTCGTCCGCAGCGGCGAGCGGGTGGTGGACGCCGTGCTGTGCCGCGACGCCTGCGGCGGGAGGTCGAGATGAACCTCGCCCGGACGCTCAAACGCCAGGGCTGGCGCCCCGAGGACGCGCTGGTCGGCGCGCTGCTCCTCGCCGCGGGCGTCCTCGCCCAGCGGGCCGCCTGGGCCGACATCGTGACCATCGCCCTCCTCGACGAGGAGTCCAGCCACATCTTCCTCGTCCTGCCGGTGGCGCTCTGGCTCGCCTGGCTCCGCCGCTCGCGCCTCCGCGCCTGCCGGGCCCGCGGGCGGTGGATCGGGCCCGCCGTCGTCGCCGCCGGCTTCGTCCTCGGCGCCGTCGGGTTCCAGCTCAGCATGCAGGCCCTCTGGCACGCCGGCGCGGTCGTCGTCGCCGTCGGCTGCCTGCTCAGCGTCCTCGGGCGCGACGTCCTCGTGCAGTTCCTGCCGAGCTTCGCCGTCCTCGCCTTCCTCGTGCCGGTCCCCGGCATGATCCGCCAGGCCTACTCGATCCCCCTCCAGGGCGCCGCGGCCCGCCTCACCCACTTCTCCGTCGAACTCTTCGGCGTCCTCGCCGAGCGTTCCGGCAACGTCGTCATCATCAACGACATGCCCGTCGCCGTCGCCGAGGCCTGCAACGGCGTCCGCATGGCCTTCGCCCTCGTCCTCGTCACCTACGCGTTCGCCTTCAGCGTGCCCCTGCGCAACTACATCCGCGTCCTGATCCTCGCCCTCAGCCCCGCCGCCGCCATCCTCTGCAACGTCATCCGCCTCGTCCCCACCGTCCTGCTCTACGGCAAGGCCCCCCTCGCCTGGGCCGACGCGTTCCACGACATCAGCGGCTGGCTCATGCTCCCGATCGCCTTCTTCGGGCTCATGGCCGTCGAACGCGCCCTCCGCTGGGCCCTCGTCCCCACCGTCCGTTTCTCCATGGCGAGCAGGGAGCCCGCATGATCCCTCTCAAGCGACTCCTCCCGGCCGCCCTCACCGCCGGCATCCTCGCCGTCGTCCCCTTCGTCCGCGCGGACACGACCGGGTACGACCCCGAGCGCGTCGAGGCGTACTTCGCCTCCGTCAGGGACGCCGTGGACGCCGTCCCGATCCGCTTCGGCGAGTGGTCCGGGGAGGACGCCCCCATCCCCCAGGCCGCCCAGCGTCTGCTGCGCCCGAACGCGAGCCTCTCCCGCGCGTACGTCTCGAGCGTCAGCGGCATCGCCGCCAACGTCCTGCTCGTGCACTGCCGCGACGCCCGCGACATGGTCGGGCACTACCCGCCGAACTGCTACCCCAGCCAGGGGTGGACCCCCGGCGACGCCTCCCCCTTCGCCGCCGACCTGCCCTACCCCCACACCACGTACGCCTTCTCGCGCCAGCAGTCCGGGGGCGGCGAGCAGCAGATCGTCATCCACGGGATGTTCATCCTCCCGCAGGGGCGCGTCGTCCCCGGCATGGACGAGGTCCGCCGCGCCGAGGGCAACAACCTCGCCCGTCCGCTCGGCGCTGCCCAGGTCCAGATCCTGTTCTCGGCCGACATCCCGCCCGACGCCCGCGAGGCGGCGACGAAGGACTTCCTCGAGATGCTCCGCCCCGCCATCGACGCGATCCTCCACCCGGACCTGCAGCCATGAACGCGAACCAGAGCCTCGGCTTCCCAGTCCAGGGATCGGTCTCCGCGCTCCCGGCGACTCCCCACGCCGGCCCCGCCGAGACCAACCTCTTCCGCGTCGTCCACCGCCTCCTCCGCGGCCGGTACGCCTTCGCGATCGTCCTGATCCCCCTCTGCGCCCTGCTCGGCGGGGCCGTCGGCTACTCGCAGGGCTCGCAGGCCTACCAGAGCACCGGCGTCGTCCGCGTCCGCCCGGTCCTCCCCCGCATCATCTACGAGACGGAGCAGAACGACCTGCCCCCGATGTTCACGAGCTACGTGAGCACCCAGGCCCGGCTCTTCACCACCGAGCGCGTCCTCCTCCGCGCCCTCGAGGACGAGGTCCTCAAGCGGGCCTACGGCGAGGACGGCGTCCCCAGCCACGAGGTCTTCGCCAAGAACCTCCGCGTCAGCACCGAGCGCAACGCGCCCGAGCTGATCTTCGTCAGCTACCGCAGCGCCAAGCCCGGCGTCTCCCACGCCGCCGTCGGCGCCGTCATCCGCGCCTACGTCGACCTGTTCGGCAGCGAGGGCAGCCTCCGCCAGCCGGAGACGCTCGGCATCCTCGCCGACCGCCGGCGCGAGCTCGAGTCCTCCATCCGCAGCCAGCGGGCGCAGATCGCCCAGCTCGGGTCCGAGTGGGGCACCACCGACCTCAGCTTCGTCCAGGAGGCCGAGTTCTCCAAGATCGCCGCGAGCCGCGACGAGATCGCCCGCCTCCGCTCCCAGCTCCGCGCCGTCGAGGCCGAACTCGCCGGCGGCGCCACCGAGATCCCCGTCCAGCCCGACGCCCCCGTCGAGGACATCATCACCGCCCTCGGCCAGGAGGACGAGCAGATCGCCCTCCTCGGCGCGACCTGGCGCACGATGGTCACCGAGCGTCAGCGCGCCCTCGCCGCCGGCGGACGCCCGGAGCACCGCCAGGTCCTCTCCCTCACCGAGGGCATCGCCCGCTTCGAGGAGCAGATCCGCGAGCGCGTCGCCCAGCTCGCTCCTTCCTACGGCGACCGCGCCCGCCGCTCCCTCGAACGCCGCCGCGATCTCCTTACGGCCGAACTCGAGACCGCCACCTCCGCCGCCGACGCGGCCAAGGCCGAGGCCGCCCGGATCGGCGCCGCCCGCGTCCAGATCGAGCGCCTCACCGACGAGATCGCCGCCACCCAGCGCGACCTCTCCGAAGTCGAACGCCGCATCACCGCGATCCAGACCGAGTCCAAGGTCGAGGATTTCGTCTCCGGCCGCATCAGCGTCGTCAGCTCCGGCAGCCAGCCCACCCTCCCCTCCGAGGACTCCCGCAAGCGCAACGCCGCCCTCGGCCTCGTCGCCGGCGGCGGGCTCCCCTTCGCGGCGCTGCTCGCCCTCGGCCTGCTCGACCGGCGCGTCCGCTACGCCGACGACGTCGAGCCCGACGACGAGCCCACGCCCCGTCTCCTCGCCGTCGTCCCCCGGATCGACCCCGGGCAGAAGGGCCTCCCCGAAGGCGAGATCGCCCGCATCATCCACGGGCTCCGCGGGCGCCTCCAGATCGGCCTCGGCTCCGGCGCTCCCAGCGCCATCGCCATCACCAGCGCCGCCCCCGGCGAGGGCAAGACCACCCTCTCCGTCTCCCTCGCCATGTCCTTCGCCGACACCGGCGCCCGCGTGATCGCACTCGACTTCGACTTCGTCGGCCGCGGCCTCTCCGCCCAGCTCGGGCTCGACGGCTCCCGCTCGCTCGTCGACCTCGTCGCCGAGCGCCGCCCGGACGAGGCCATCCTGCCGACCCGGTTCCCCAACATCCGCGCCGTCCTGCCGACGCCCGACGACGCCTCCAAGCTCGGCCGTCTCAGCCCCGAGAACGTCCGGCGCTTCATCGCCGACCTCCGCGACCGCGCCGACGTCGTCATCATCGACACCGGGCCCATCCTCGGCAGCCTCGAGTCCGTCCTCTCCTGCGCCGCGGCCGACGGCGCCGTCCTCGTCGTCGGGCGCGGCACCTCCCGCGCCACCGTCCAGGCCGCACGCACCCAGCTCAAGGACCTCAAGGCCGAACTCCTCGGCGTCGTCTTCAACGGCGCGACGGTCGCGGATGCGCTCCGGAGCGGCTCCAGTTCCCGCTCCCTCTCCGCCCCGCCGTCGCCCGGACGCTCCGCCACCCTCGGCCCCGTCGCCAGCTCGCTCTCGGCCTGATGAATCCCCCCGCCGCAGGCCGCATCGTCCCCAGGGAGCCCCGCGACGTGATCGCCGCCCGCCCCAGACCGCACGCCAGCGAAGGCGCCGCCGACGAGGCCGCCCGGAGCCCCGGCGCGTCCGCGGTCGCCCCCGAGCGGGCCCCGTGCGAGCCTCCGGCGTCCGGCCAGGAGCCCGCCCCCGCGCCGTGCGCCGACGCCGCTCCCCAGCCCGGACCGACCATCTGGGGCCTCACCCCCGACCAGGTCCACGACCGCTACTGGGCCAGCCGCGGCGTCCAGATCGTCCGCGCCGGAGACCCCGCCGGCTCCCTCGCCCAGACCGCCGAACTCTTCCTGCTCCTCCCGCCCGGCCTGCTCGTCTTCTTCGACCTGCGACGCGTCATCGACCTCTTCAACCAGCTCGACCCCGTCCTCATCCGCATCCGCCTCCTCGACGAGAACCACCCCTCCTACCGCGAGCAGCTCTTCGCCGACGCCGACGGCCGCTTCCTCCGCTTCCAGCGCGACTACTCCTCCGTCAACACCTCCAGCGCCGTCCGCGTCGCCATCACCTCCGAGCGCGAGGTCGCCGCCAACTGGCGCCTCATCCCCGAGCCCCGAGGACGCTGGACGACCTTCACCCGCCTCGTCCACCGCGACGCCCGCATCGCCCTCAAGCTCCACGGCCTCTTCGCCGACGCCGCCGACGCCGACGAGGCCGCCCGCTTCGTCCACCGCCTCGTCGCCGCCTGGCCCCGCCCGGACGCCGCCATCCCCCGCCTCCGCCGAGAACGCGACCTCTGGCTCGCCCCCGACGCCGACGTCCCCACCCCCGAGCACGCCATCGGCCCCCTCTGGATCGGCGCCGGCCGCCGGCTCGGCGGCGCCCCCGCCATCGGCCCCGGCGTGATCTGGGACGACCCGGCCCACCGCCCCGAGCCGCCCCCGCTCAAGTGGTTCGACATCGAGCCCAAGCGCGGCGCCCTCCCCGCGGCCCCCGAGCGCGCCGCCGCCCACGCCACGTCCCGCGGCAAGCGCGTCTTCGACATCGCCTTCGCCCTCGCCGTCCTCGCCCTCACCCTCCCCCTCTACCCCGTCATCATGCTCGCCATCTTCATCGAGGACGGGCGACCCATCTTCTTCGCCCACCGCCGCGAGACCCTCGGCGGGCGCGAGTTCGGCTGCCTCAAGTTCCGCACCATGCGCCGAGACGCCGACCGCATCAAGGCCGAACTCGCCGCCAGGAACCAGGCCGACGGACCCCAGTTCTACATCGAGAACGACCCCCGCATCACCCGCGTCGGGCGTCTGCTCCGCAAGCTCCAGCTCGACGAACTCCCGCAGTTCCTCCACGTGCTCAGCGGGCGCATGTCCGTCGTCGGCCCCCGCCCCAGCCCCCGCGCCGAGAACCAGTACAACCCCGCCTGGCGCGAGGCCCGGCTCTCCGTCCGCCCCGGCGTCACCGGCCTCTGGCAGGTCCGCCGCACCCGCGCCGCCGGGACCGACTTCCAGGAGTGGATCCGCTACGACATCGAGTACGTCGAACGCGCCAGCTGGCGCATGGACCTGCGCATCATCCTCGACACCGTGCGGCTGGTCCTCCGGCCGCTCCTGCGCCGCTGACCGCGACGCTCCCCCGCCGGACACGACCCATGAAGATCCGACCCAAGACCTTCCAGCGCCTCGCCATCCTCGCCGCGGGCGGCGTCGTCCTCGCCGCCGGGGGCGCCTCCCTCATCGCCGTCCGCGCCTGGCAGGTCGACCGCAGGCTCGCCGAACTCCGCGAGGCCGGCCTCGCCGCCGCGGACGAAGGCCGCCCCAACGACACCGTCGAGGCCCTCCGCCGCTACGTCCGGCAGCGCCGCGACGACGCCGACGTCGTCCTCGTCTACGCCCGCGCCCTCCGCGACACCGAGAACGGCGAGGGCACCCGCAGCCGCGAGGCCGTCAACCAGTTCCGCGCCTACCGCGCCCTCCGCCCCGACGACACCGACGTCGCGATCGAGCTGCTCGAACTCATGCCCGCCGTCGGCCTCGCCACCGAGGCCGCCGACCTCGCCCGCGAACTCCGGTCCGGCGGCCGGCTGAGCCCCGCCCAGGACGCCATCGCCGCACGCCAGCTCGCCGTCGCCCTCCTCGCCCTCGACCCCGACAGCACCGAGGCCGAGGAGGTGCTCGCGCAAGGCGTCCGCGAGGCGCCCTCGGACTACGGCCTCCTCCGCCTCCACACCGCACTCCTCCTCAAGCGCGGCCGCCCGGAGGAAGCCTTCACCGCCGCGACCGCCGCCGTCGCCGCCAACCCGGGCGATCTCCGCTTCGAAGTCATCCGCGTCATCCTCGACGGCGTCGTGGCCCAGGGCACCGACGCCGCTTCCGTCGCGGCCGCGAAGGATCTGATCGCCCAGGTCCGCGGCATGGTCGAGGCCCACCAGACCACGCCCGGCGCCCCGAACCCCTTCGCCGACCCCATCTTCATCGAGACGCTCCTCTCCCTCGCCGACGACGGGCGCGACCCGCGCCTGGGCATCACCGCCCTCCGCCGCTCGCTGGAGGCCGGCGAGCCGCGATCCGCCGTCCCCCTCGCCCGCCGCCTCTACACCGCCGGCGCCCACGACGAGATCGCCGCGCTCGTCCCCGAGAACCTCGACACCGCCGCCGCGGACGTCCTCGGCTACGCCGCCCTCACCGCCGGCGCCGAGCGCCGGGCCGAACTCACCGCCGCCCTCGAACGCCGCGAGCGCGACTCGCGAGCCGCCGCCTGGGCCCACTTCCTCCCCGCCCAGCAGCGCCTCGCCGCCGGCGAACCCGCCGCCGCCCTGCCCGACTTCCGTCTCGCCGTCTCCGGCCACCCCAGCGAGCCCGTGTTCCACTTCGCCCTCGGCGACGCCCTCGAGCGCACCGGGCAGAAAGACGCCGCACGCGAGGCCTGGCGCCTCGCCGCCCGCCTCGCCCCGCGCGGCTGGACCGACCCGCTGACCCGCGTCGTCGCCTCGCTCCTCGGCGAGGATCGCCACACCGAGGCACTCGCCGCCGCCGAGGCCGCCATCGCCGCCGCCCCCGATCGGGCCGCCGTCTACGTCTCCTGGCTCAACGCCGTCGCCGCCCTCTCCAACGCCGGCGGCGCCGCCCCGCAGACCATCGAGAACGCCGCGCGCACCCTCGACCGCATCGACGCGGACGCGACCCTCCCCCCCGAGTTCTTCGCCGCCCTCCTCCCCGCCCGCCTCACCCTCTACGCCCAGACCCGGCCGGAGGCGTTCGACGCGCTGCTCGCCGCGCTCCCCGACCAGCCCGGCATTGATGATCCGGAGACGCTCGCCCGCGTCCTCGCCGCCCTCCGCGGCATCGGCGCCGAGCCCCCGCCCGCCCTCCTCGACCGGCTCCAGGACGCCGACGCGAATCCCCAGATCCTCGCCCTCACCGCCCAGCGTCTGATCGCCGAAGGGCGCGCGGACGAGGCCGTCGCCCTCTTCGCCCAGCCCCCCGCGGGCGCCGGCGCCGCCTGGCACGTCACGCGCGTCCGCACCCTCGAGGCCGCCGCGGACTCCCGCGACGACGCGGCCGCCGTCGTCGCCGAGTGGAAGCGCCTCGCCGACGAGCACCCGGCCGACGTCCAGGTCCTCAACGCGGTGCTCGACTCCGCCCTCGCCGCCACCGACCGCAACCTGGTGGAATCGACGATCGAACGCCTCCGGGCCGCCGCCGGGCTCGACCGCGACGCGCTGCCCATCCGCGTCCGCCTCGCCCGCGCCCGCGCCCTCGTCGCCGACAAGCCGACCGCCCGCGACCGCGACGCGGCCATCGGCATCCTCGACGGCGTCGTCGCCGCCAGCCCTTCGCACATCGGCGCCCGCGTCCAGCTCGCCCAGGTCCTGCTCATGAGCGACGAGCAGGCCGGCATCACGCCCGAGCCCGTCCGCGCCGCCGAGAACCTCATCGCCGCCGCCAACGCTTCCGCCGGCCGCCAGGCCCAGGCCCTCCTCCTCCAGGCCGCCACCGTCCAGCAGCAGCGCGGCGACGTCCCCGCCGCCCGCGCCACCCTCCTCCGCGTCGCCGCCGACCAGACCGCCGACGCCGGCGTGGTCCTCCAGGCCGCCGCTCTCCTGCTCCGCCAGGGCGACGCCGAGCAGGCCGCCACCGTCTTCTCCCGCGTCGTCGCCATGCCCGACGCCCCCGCCGCCGCCCGCGCCGAGGCGGCGATCGGCGCCGCCCGCGCCCTCGAGACCCAGGGCCGCGACGCCCAGGCCCGGGAGGCGTACCGCACCGCCGCCGCCGCCGGCTTCACCACGCCCGAGGCCGCCCGGACCGCCGCCGCCTTCTTCGCGCGCACCGGCGACCGCGAGACCGAAACCGCCATCCTCGCCGCGCTCGATCAGCTCGGCCTCCCCCCCGGCGAGGCCCAGTACCACCGCGCCCTCCACGCCGCCACCGCCGGCCGCCCGGACGAGGCCGAGTCCCTCATCCGCGCCGCCATCGACGCGGCGCCCGAGAACGCCGAGTACCGCGCCGAGCACGTCCGCATGCTCCTCCGCGCCGGACGCGCCGACGACGCCGAGCAGGCCCTCGCCGCCGCCATCGAGGCCGTCCCCGACGACCCCACCCTCCAGGTCATGCGCACCGGCCTCAGCACCGCCAAGGCCGGCGATTCCCCCGAGAGCTTCGAGGCCATGGCCCGCGCCCTCGAAGCCTCCCCCGGCGGCGCCCGCGCCGCCGAGGCCGTCCGCCGCCTCGCCCGCCTGGAGGCCGAGGGCCGCGACCGCGACCACGGCGCCCTCCTCGCCCTCGCCGCCGAGTACCCGGACGTCCTCGCGCTCCAGACCCTCGTCGGACGCCGCCTCCTCGACGGCCCGGACGCCGATCCCGACGCCGCCGGAACCCACCTCCTCGCCGCCGCCCGACGCTTCCCGGCCTCCCCGGACCTCGCCCAGCTCGCCACCGTCGCCCTCGCCGCCGCCGGCCGCCACGAGGAAGTCCTCGACGCCGCGAACCTCTGGCGCCAGCGCGCCCCCGGCGCCGCCCCGGCCGCCGACCTCGCCATGGCCGAGTCGCTCATCCGGCTCGGGCAGCGCCAGCGCGCCCGCGGGCTCGCCGCCGCCCACCTCCCGGCCGCCGTCGACAACCCTTCCAGCGACATCGCCCGCGGCTGGCTCGCGATCCACGCCCAGCTCGCCGCCCTCGAGGGCTCGCCGGACACCGCTTTCCAGACGCTCCGCCCCCTCCTCGACGATCCGGGCATCACCGCCGTCTGGATCGCCACCGTCGCCGGGCATCTCCGCGGCTTCTCCGACGCCCAGAAGTGGCTCGGCGAGATCGAACGACGCGCCGACGGCGACCCTGCCATGCCCCTCCGGATCGCGACCGCCTGGCGCGCCTTCGGCCAGCGCGTCCCCGAGGCCGCCGACTCCGCCTTCGCCGCCGCCGCCGCGATCCTCGACCGTCTTCCCGATCCCGAGGATCCGCAGGCGATCCTCGCCCGGGCCGAACTCGACCTCGCCCGCGCCGAACGCGCCCGCCGCGCCGGCGACACGGCCGCCGCCAACGCCTTCTTCGCCGAGTGCGAACGCGCCTACGTGCGGGTCTTCGAGCGCCTCGGCGAGAACGCCAACCCCGCCCTCCTCCTCTCCGCCGCCACCGCGGCCGAGGCCCGCGACGATCTCCGCGCCGCCGCCGATCACTACCGCCGCGTCCTCGCCCTCCCCTCGGCCCGCGGCTTCCTCGCCGCCGTCGCGCGCAACAACCTCGCGTACGCCATCTCCCGCTCCGACCCCTCCGAGAAGGACCTCGAGGCCGCCCTCGCCCTCGTCGAGGAGGCCGTCGCCGCCGCGCCGCGCGCCGAGTTCCTCCACACCCGCGGGCAGATCCTCAGCGCCCGCGGCGATCTCGCCGGCGCCGCCGCGGCCTACCGCGAGGCCCTTCGCGCCAACCCCGACCTCATCGACGCCCTCGTCTCCCTCGCCGCCCACCAGCTCAAGTCTTCCGACCCGGCCGCGCGGCTCGAGGGCGAGCGGCTGCTCCGCCGCGCCGAGGACCTCGCCGCCGCGGGGGCCGACCTCGCGCCCCACCTGCGCCGCCAGATGGACGAACTCCGCCCCGCGGACGCCGCCCCGCCCAGCTCCGCCTCGGCCCGGTAGCGCCCCCGCCGTCCACCGATCTCGACCGACCGCTGCGGCCGGCGCCCTCCGCCGCCCGATACCATCCCGCGCATGCCCGAAGAGGCCGGCTCCGGCCCCAACCTGATCGACCGCGCCCTCGCGCCCTTCCGCGCCGCGAGCGACTGGTGCCTCGCCACGCTCGAGCACATCGGCGGCACGCTCATCCTCTGCCTCCAGGCCACCGGCTGGCTCTGGCGCGCCCTCACCGACCGCCGCGTCCGCCTCGGTCACCGCGCCATCGTCAGCCAGCTCGTCCGCATCGGCGTCCGCAGCACCTTCATCGTCTCCCTCGTCTCGGGCTGCGTCGGGCTCATCCTCAGCCTCCAGCTCGCCCCGCCCCTCGACGACTTCGGGCAGCGCGCCCAGCTCGCCACCATCATCGGCGTCGCCGTCCTCCGCGAACTCGGCCCGCTCATCGGCGCCATCGTCCTCACCGGCTTCGCCGGCGCCGCCATCGCCGCCGAGATCGGCACCATGGTCGTCAGCGAGGAGATCGAGGCCCTCGAGGCCCACGCCCTCAACCCCGTCCGCTTCCTCGTCGTCCCCCGCGTCACCGCCTCCGTCGTCGCCATGACCGCCCTCGGCGTCATCAGCAGCTTCATGGCGATCTTCTTCAGCCTCCTGATCTCCATCACCGTGCTGGAGATCCCCATCGACGTCTACGTCGACAACCTCCTCAGCCTCGCCTCCCCCATCGACTTCTACACCGGCACCATCAAGGCCGGCATCTTCGGCCTGCTCATCGGCTGCATCGCCTGCTCCAACGGCCTGAAGGTCACCGGCGGCGCCGCGGGCGTCGGCAACGCCACCACCTACACCGTCGTCCAGTGCATCGTCGCCATCGTCATCGCCGACCTCGTCTTCACCTTCATCTTCTTCGCCCTCGACCTGACGTGAGGAGGAGGGCGGGGCCCGAGGCTCGGCGTGCGTTCCGGGCCTGGAAGTCTTGATTTTTGAAGTCTTGAAGTCTTGAAGTCTTGAAGTCTTGAAGTCTTGAAGTCTTGAAGTCTTGAAGT
>CAYMFP010000051.1:0-13920 GCA_964389385.1 uncultured Phycisphaeraceae bacterium
TCGTCGCCATCGGCGGCACGCAGATCCTCATGCAGGGCGGCATGAACCCCGACCTGCCCCTCGACTGGTACCTCACCCTCCTCGCCGGCATCAAGGAACGCTTCCCCACCGTCCACGTCCACGCGTTCAGCCCGCCGGAGATGATCGAGTTCGTCAACTTCTTCAACCCCCCCGGCGCCGACCTCATCGAGAAAACCCGCTGGGTCCTCGCACGCCTCAAGGACGCCGGCATGGACTCGCTCCCCGGCGGCGGCGGCGAGATCTTCGCACCCGCCGTCCGCTCCAAGATCGGCCTGGGCAAGTGCACCGCCGACGCCTGGCTCCAGACCATGTACGCCGCCCACTCCCTGGGCATGTACACCAGCGCCACCATGATGTTCGGCCACATCGAGGGCCACGCCGACCGCATCCACCACATGCGCCTCATCCGCGAGTGGCAGGACAAGGCCATCCGCGACTTCGGCGACGGACGCGTCCCCCACGACGTCGCCGGAGACCCCACCGTCGCCAAGCAGTCCACCGGCGGCCACTACACCGCCTTCATCTCCTGGCCCTTCCAGCCCGACAACACCGCCCTCGGACGCCTCCGCGAGTGGCCCGCCGAGGGCGACCCGGAGAAGCACGGCCCCCTCTTCCCCGGCGACGCCGTCGCACGCCTCGACGGCAGCGGCTCCAAGGACCTCCACCCCGAGTTCGGCCGCCGCATCCGCTACGCCGGCGCCACCGAGTACCTCCGCACCCAGGCCACCAGCCGCCTCTTCCTCGACAACGTCTACTCCATCGGCTCCAGCTGGGTCACCATGGGCCCACACGTCGGCCAGGTCGGCCTCTACTACGGCGCCAACGACATGGGCAGCGTGATGATGGAGGAGAACGTCGTCTCCTCCGCCGGCACCACCTACTGCCTCGACGAGGCCGTCCTCTGCCGCCTCATCCGCGACGCCGGCTTCACCCCCGCCCAGCGCAACAACGTCTACGACGTCCTCACCGTCCACGACGGCCCGGACGCCCCCGACCGCCGCGTCACCGACTGGTCCGAGCACCGCGCCCGCCGCCTCCACGTCCAGTCCAGGGCCGAGGCCACCGCCCAGCTCACCGTCACCGCCGCGTCCTCCAAGTAACCCGCCGCGAACGCGGCCCCCCCACGCCCGGAACCCGGATCAACGGGCCCGAAGTCCATTCTGGTGCGCCAAATCGCGGTCATGCGCGACGAGCCCTTGCCGCGCCCCCCGCCCGGGCATTACCTTGCCCGCATGGCGACCAAAGACCAAACAAGCCTGATCCGCGACCTCCTCGACCCCGACCTCGACACCGCCGAGGTCGCCCGCCGCCACCACGCCGGCCCCGAGGACCTCCGCGCCGCCGTCCGCTCCCCGGCCTTCCGCGCCGCCGCCGCGGCCATGCGCGAGGTCGACGAGGCACGCACCGCCGCCCTCCTCCCCGCCCAGCAGGCCCGCGCCGTCCAACGCCTCGCCCGCATCGCGGCACAGCCCGCCGAGACCACCGCCCAGGCCGAGTCCGCCCGCCGCGCCGCCACCGCCCTCATCCGCTGCAAAGCCCCCACCAACCCGGAGCAGGACGCTTCCAGCCTCCCGACTCACTCCCACCCCTCCCCGGAGCGGGACGCTTCCACCCTCCCGTCTTCCCCCCTCTCATCCCCGAAGGCCACCACCCTCCCCCGCGACCCCACCCTCACGCTCGCCCTCCTGGCCGCCCTCGCCGCGGACAAACCCGCCCACCCGAAGCAACCCGCCTCACCGCGAAGACCCGCCACCCCCGCCGAGCTCTTCGCCCGCCTCGGGACCGGCTAGACGCCCACGCAAACGCGGCCCGCGCGTCTCGGACGAGCGGGCCGCCAACGAACGGGAGCCGAGGCCGCCGTTACCGCCGCCGCCAGGCCAGCGCCAGCACGCCGACAACGGCCAGGCTCATGCTGGCCTGCGTCGGAACCAGCAAGACCTGCCCGCGCACCTCGCCCCCGGGGAACGCCGTCGTGTGGAAGTTGATGTAGATCTCGCCGTCGAACAGCCAGCCGACCTGCTCCGCCGTCATGTTCGCCCACACGTCGTTGCCCGCCAGCTCCCAGTCGTCGGCCCGGAATCCGAACACGATCGGCCCGTTCGAGCCCGCCGGCGCGTGGTGGAAGTGCGCGCCGGGCGCGCTCGGCTCGCCCACAAGGTCGTCCGTGATCGACCACGAGAAAGACAGCGTGTTCGAGCCGTCGTCGAACGTCCCGATCATGAACCCGACCGCGGGCGACCCGTTCGGCGGCACCTCGTTGGCCCCGCCGATGTCCGCGCTGAAGAAGTACAGGTCGGCCGAAGCCGCCCCCGCGAGGAACGACGCCGCCACGGCGGCGAAGACGCGTGCGTGCATGGTTGATCTCCCCTCGAACCCGTGCGTGCGCCCGCTCCGGCGAGCGGGCAGACAAGACATGCACGAAAACAGCGCCCCGAGCCAGCCGACCGAGGGGAAAGACCCCGACGCCAACGGGCCTCAGCCGCAAAATGCCCGGTTCACGGGTGCCCGTTCGTGGTGGAAGCGGCGATCAAAAAAACGCCCGCCGCCTCACCCGCCCAGCTCGTCGTACACCGCGCCGATGGCGCGCACGCGCACCGCGTCCGGCCCGAGCCCATCCATGAAGCCCCAGGTCATCTTCAGCACGTCGTCCCGCGCCGTGCCCTTCGCGACCTCGGCCCCCACCGCCTCGATCAGCCGCTCCAGGTACGCGCGCTGCGCGTCGATCACCTCCGGCCCCCCGTGCGCCCCGTGCCCGGGGATCACGCGCGTCCCGGCGTCGCACGCCTCCCGCAGCTCCGCCAGCACCGCCACCCACCCGCGCGCCGTCGACCCGCCCGCCGGATCGAAGTACGGGTGCCGCCCGCTGAACACCAGGTCGCCCGTGTGCACCGCGTTCGCCCACGGCAGGAACACCGCCACGTCGTTGTCCGTGTGGGCGGCGCGCCCGAAGTGGCGCAGCACCGCCGTCCGCCCGCCGAAGCGCAGCTCCGTCTCGTCCCCGGACGTCGCCGAGTCGGGCGTCCAGTCGTCCGCCGAGAGCGAGCCCACCCGCTCCGCCAACGCCCCCGCCTCGTCCAGCACGCCCCCGCCGCCCGAGCGCTTCAGCCCCTCGACGAACCGCGCCCCGCCCGCCACCTGCGCCGAGATCTGCTCCCAACTGCCCGCCACCCGCTCGCGCGCCCGCGCGTGGGCCACGATCCGCACGCCCGCGCTCTTGAACGCCTCGTTGCCCCCCGTGTGGTCCAGGTGGTGGTGCGTGTTCACCACGCAAACCGGCCGCCCGCCGACCGAGGAGGCCTCACGCAGCAGCACGCGCCCGATCGCCGGGAACTTGGTGTCCACCAGCAGCGACCCGCCCTCCCCCACCGCCAGCAGGCAGTTGCCGCCCGTCTCGCCGTCGATCACCGCGTGCAGCCCCCCGCCCAGGTCCGTCCACGGGAAGAACCGGGCCGACCCCGGAACCGCCGGCGCCGGGCGGCGCACGCCCCCGAGCGCCGGCAAGACCACCGCCCCGGCCGCGAGCCCCGCCGCCGTCCGGATCGCGTCGCGTCGCGTCATCATCGCGGTATCCTCCTGAGGGCCCCCGGGATAGCATACCGCCCGTCCCACGCCCCCGGCACCAAGACCCCAGAGCCTTTCCCCCATGAAAGCCAACGATCTCCGCCCGGGCGTCGCGCTGGACCTCAACGGCAAGCTCTACGTCGTCATGAAGACCGACCACGTCAAGCCCGGCAAGGGCCCCGCATACGTGCAGGCCAAAATGCGCGCCGTCGACGGCTCCGGCACCACCGAAAAACGCTTCAGCGGCTCGGACCCCATCGACGCCACCATCCTCGACAAGCGCGACATGGAGTTCCTCTACCCCGACGGCGCCGGCGGCGGCACCTTCATGAACGTCGAAACCTACGACCAGGTGGACCTGTCCCCCGCCGTCCTCGGCGACGCCCTGCAGTACCTGGCCCCCAACGCCACCTGCACCGTCCTTTTCCACCAGGACAAGCCCCTGCTCGTGGAGCTCCCCGCCGCCGTCGAGGTCACCGTCGCCGAGACGACACCCGGCATCAAGGGCGCCACCGCCACCAACCAGCTGAAGGACGCGGTGTGCGACACCGGCCTGAAAACCCGCGTCCCGCCGTTCATCGTGACGGGCGAACGCATCAAAGTGTCCACCGAGGACGGGTCCTACCTGTCACGCGTCTGACGAACCGCCGGCCACCCGGCCCAACCCGAAACCCGACGAAGCGAGAGAAACCAGATGAAAGCAGGCGACCTCCGCCCCGGCAACGCGATCCGCATGGACGGCAAGGTGTACGTGGTCCACTCCGTCGAGCACCGCACACCCGGCAACCTCCGCGCATTCGTGCAGATCAAGATCAAGGACATCATCGCCGGCAACCTCCTCGAGCGGCGCATGAACCCCGCCGAGGACGTCGAAGGCATCGCCCTCGACCGCCGCACCATGGAGTACCTCTACTCCGACGCCGACGGCGCCACCTTCATGGACACCGAGGACTACGACCAGGTCATCCTCCCCAAGGAAGTCCTCGGCGACGCCCTGCTCTACCTCGCCCCCAACGCCAGCACCACCGTCCTCATGCTCGAGGGCAACCCCGTGCTCGTCGAGCTGCCCGCCGCCGTCGAGGTCACCGTCTCCGACACCGCCCCGGGCATCAAGGGCGCCACCGCCACCAACCAGCTCAAGGAAGCCGTTTGCGACACCGGCCTGAAGACCCGCGTCCCGCCCTTCATCGAGATCGGCGAACGCATCAAGGTCTCCACCGCGGACGGGTCCTACATCTCCCGCGTCTGACGCCGCCCGCGACGGCCCTTCACCCCACGCCCGCGCCGCCGGGCCGGCGAACCCGCGCCCGCCCGGCGCGGTACCATCCGGCGTGAAGAAGGTGCTCGTCCTCCTCGGCGTGATCTTCGCCCTGCTCATCGTGGCGGCCGCGGCCATCACCGCCGTCGTCCTCATCAGCCCGGGAAAGGTCCGCCGCTTCGTCACCGGCGAGACCACGCTGCTCGACTACCTGGGGACCCAGGTCGTCGGCATCGCAAACACCCACCTCACGCCCGAGCTCGGCTACGACCGCATCCGCTACGAGCCGCCCTACACGCTCGCCCTCGGCGGCGTCCGGCTCGACGCGCCCGACGGCACCCGCGTCCTCGAGCTGGGCTCCATGACCATCGTCCTCGCCGAGACCCCCGCCCTCAACCGCCCGCTCCGCATCGCCAGCCTCAGCCTCTCCAACGGCGCCGTCCGCCTCATCCAGGACCCGGACGCCGGCGGCTTCCGGGGCCTCTCCCCGCTCGTCAAGCCCGGCGAGGACCGCGAGCGCCGCACCCGCGAACGCCCCGAGTTCCGCCTCGCCGACGTGCTCGTCCTCGAGAAGATCGTCATCGACGGCATCGACCTCGTGTACGACGCCGGCGACGGTTCCGAGCCGATGCGCCTCGACGCCCTCCGCGCCGACCTGGACATCGTCCCGGCCGCCGACGCCGGCCCGGGCTGGTACGACCTCCGCCTCGCGTCCGGACGCCGGCCCGGCCTGCAACTCGACCTCGACGGCCGGATCAACATCGAGTCCTTCGACCTCGACCTGCGCCGCCTGGAGGCCCGCGCCGAGCTCGACGACCGCACCGCCAACACCCTCCCGCCCCAGGCCGCCGCCGCGGTCAACCGCTACCAGCTCCGCGGCGAGGCCCGCGCCGCCCTCACCGGCCGCGTGCCACTGACCGCGCCCGCCAACGCCGAGGTCACCCTCGACGCCGGCCTGACCGGCGGCCGCGCCGTGTTCGGCGAGTACCAGATCCCCATCGACTCGCTGTCCCTCCGCGCCGGCCTGTCGTCCGGCGTGGTCGACCCCCTCGCCCTGGAGGCAGCCGCGCTGCAGGGCCGCTTCACGGCCAACGGCCGCGTGGTGCTGGGCACCGACGCCCACCTCGCGTGGGAAGTGACGGGCATGGACCTGCGCGAGCTGCTCGCCTCCCGCCCCGCCGACCGCCCGCCGAAGATGGCCGGCGCGGTCACATCCACCGGCTCCGTGCGCGCCCCCGTCGCCGACCCGCTCGCCGGCCTGTCGGGGGCCGGCGACCTCGCCGTCCGCGAGGGGCGGCTGGTCAACGTGCCGGTCCTGTCCGACCTGGTCTCGGTGATGGAGCTGACCGGCCTGGCCCAGACGAGGCTGACCGACTCGTTCAGCAGCCCCCTGATCTTCTCCCCCGAGGGCGTGCGCCTCGAAGGCTTCGACTTCCGCACCGCGGCGCTCGCGGCCCGCGGCTCGGGCGTCGTGCGTTTCGACGGCTCGCTCGACCTGTCCGTCAACGGCGGCCCGCTGGAATCGGTGCAGAACAAGCTCGGCAAGCTCGGGTCGATCTTCGGCCAGATCACGGACCGGTTCGTGACCTACCGCGTCCGCGGCACCGTGAGCGCCCCGAGCGTGTCCGTCCAGCCGCTGGGGATCGGCGGGTGAGCGCGCCGATCGTGCTGATGGGCCTGCGCGGGTCGGGCAAGTCCACGCTGGGCCGGGCCCTGGCCGCGGCGTTGGGACGCCCGTTCATCGACCTCGACGACCGCACCGCCGCGGCGCTGGGCCTGGCCACCCCCGGGGAGGCCCTGCGGGCGCACGGGGAGGCCTTCTTCCGGCAGGCCGAGGCGGGGGCGCTGCACGCCGCGTTGGCCGAGCCCGGCGTCGTGCTGGCCCTGGGCGGGGGCACCCCCACCGCCCCCGGCGCGGCCGACATGCTGCGCGCCCACGCCGCGGCGGGCGGCCACCGCCTGCTCTACCTGCGCGCCGAGCCGGCCACGCTGGCCGCCCGGCTCGCGCAGGACGGCCCCGACCGCCCGGCCCTGCTCGGCGAAGATCCGATCGCCGAGATCGCCACGCTCTTCGAACGCCGCGACCCCCTGTACCGCTCGCTCGCCGGCAGCGTGCTGCACCTGGACGGCGTCAGCGAGCCCGCGGCCCTCGCGATGCTCAAAGCCTGGGCGCGTCAGTAATCCGTGCCGAGGACGCCGTTGGGGGTGTTGTGGAGGTTCTCGTGTCTGCGCTGGGCGGTCGGGGCGAGGTTGGTGATGCCTTGGGTGGCCTCGGCGGGGACGCGGTTGGCGACGTGCTGGTCCGCGAAGAGGATCGGGGTGCGTTCGAGCAGGTTGTGGTAATCGTCGCGTTCGAGCGGGCGGCGGAGGTAGGGCATCTCGACGTCCCACATCAGCGCCTTGCTCGCGGGAAAACGGACCATGGACTGCGTGACGCTGCGTTCAAGGTTTGGCCATTCGTGTGGCTGGATCTCGCGGTCGGGATGCCAGATGCGCGGGTGGCCCAGGAAAGACGATGAGTAATCGAACGAAGGGTGCGGGAGGATGATGACTGGTCCTTCGAGATCTCGCTCGGCGCCCGGGGCGAGATAGAGGCGTTCGTACTCCCACCACGGATGACTGTCTCCGAACAAGCCGGGCCATCGGTACGCGGTTTGCCAGTGGCTCATGGTGACGGCCACACCGGGCGCGTAACTGGGGTACAGCTTTCCGGGCACGGGCGCGGGGTACATCCCGGCGGAAGCGCCGAGGTACATCTCGAACAGTTGGCCGATGGAGCGGAGGTTGACGGCGCTGGCGAGCTCACGCGAGCGGTCGCGGGCCTTGCCGAGCGCGGGGACAAGGATCCCGATCAGGAGGGCGATGACGCCGATGGTTACGAGGATTTCGACCAGGGTGAAGCCGCGGGATCGTCGGGACATGTTCGGACCTCGGGCGTGTCGGGTTCAAGGGGGTGGCAGAATAAACATCTTGTCGGGCGGGAAGCCGTTCCAGGTGGTTGCCACTACGTCCCACCCACCCTGCGGGCCGTCGTTCACGACGCTGACATACATGTCCACAGGGTGTTCCGACTTCCCGTCGAGGTTGGGGACGACGACCGGGACAATGATGTCGTACGCCGTATGCTGGTGCTTATCGAGGATCAGTGAGCGGCCCGAGCGGAGCCGGCGGAGAGAGAGTGGCGCACCTGAAAATCCGGTGCGGCGGGGCACGCCGGCCTGGAAATACAGCCCTGCACGAACCGATTCTGGATCGATCGGTTTGTGCCTCGCCCAAGCCGTCGCGAACGCCCATCTACGGCCGAGCAACTCCGCGTCATCGTGCTGCAGGAAGTCGTGAAGGGGGAGCCCGCGTCGGCGGTAACGCTCGGCCGCGTCGGCCAGGGTCCCGGTTCGATTGAGCAAGACAAAGTCCGCGAACACAGTCGCGATCTCCTGCGCGGCGGCCTCGCTCGGGCGGGCGTCCGGCTGGAGTTCCAGAAGCGCCGCCCGGGCCTCTCGGAGCAGGCGGGCGTGAAGGTTGGCTACATCGGTGGCCAGTTGCTCGGGCTTGTAAGTCGGCGTGACGGCGTTCTCGATCGTTCGCGCAAGCGCACGGCGCTCACGCGCCTGAGCGGATTCGGGCCGCCCCCGCACATATGGCGCCACGCGAACGGCAGCAAACACCAAGAGAATCACCGCGACCGTGCCCACGATCCCGAGTTTCCAGCCTTGCGCCGTCATGCTGAACTCCGGTCAGTCGCGCACCGCGCAGACCTGCTGGCATAGTAGAAGCCAAGAGGCGGCACCCATGTCGCAGTAAAAACCGCACTGGAAGGCCACATGCAAGTGATCGGGTTGCTAAATGACGGTTGTTCCGTCCTGGAAAACATGTTCTCGGCCTGCCAGTGGCCCACGGTGATCAAAATATCCGGGGTGAAACTGGGTACGGCCTTCCTGGCCCGGGCTGGGTACATCCCGGCCGAAGCGCCGAGGTACATCTCGAACAGTTGGCCGATGGAGCGGAGGTTGACGGCGCTGGCGAGCTCACGCGAGCGGTCGCGGGCCTTGCCGAGCGCGGGGACAAGGATCCCGATCAGGAGGGCGATGACGCCGATCGCGACCAGGACTTCAACAAGGGTGAAGGCACGGGTGAGGCGACGGAATGGCTCTCTCGGTCGTTGCATCCACATGGTTTGTGGCACCGCTCGCAGATCCCCCGGGTGTCATGGGAAGGGCAGAAGCAAGGGTTCATTCCCGGGTGGACGAACCCAATACACTTCTGCGACGTCCCAGCCGCCTCCGGGTCTGTCATTCACTATCGCGAACCCGATCGAGGCGTCCACTTCGCCTTTTCCGTCCAACGTAGGAAGCTTTGCGTCGCTTACGACCGCGTAGGCGGTGTAGCGATGGGCATCGGTGGAGAGTCGGCCGCCCGTAGCGAGCTCCCTTGTCTCGAACGATTTTCCCGGCGAAGCTGGGTTCAGGACTCGTGAACCTGATTGAAAGAGCGGAACCGCTGAAATTGTATCCGTGCGTGGATCGCCATGCCTTGCCCATACGGTCGACAGAGCCCATGCATTCTCGGCCCTAGTGGAATCATCCTGCGTCATGGCATAGCCGGGCTTAATCCCGCGGACCGGATAAGTTGCGAGCGCCTCGTCGAGCGAAGCGCTCCGGTTGACACGAAAATACCGAACGAATGACCCGGCGATCGCTCTTGCATCCACCTCGGTCGGCCGGTACCGTTCATCAAGCTCCTGAAGCGAACGGCGGACCTCTCGGCTCACCGACTCGCACATTGGATCAATACCTTCCTTCAGCTTGGTCAGATCGTGCTGCGGAACACTTACGTTCGATAGCGACTTGACGACCGCGCGCTTGCCTTCGATTTGGGGTACACGGGGCCCAGTGACATAGGGGACAGCCCGGTAAACAGCCACTCCGAGAAGAGTAACTATGATCACAGCAAGCGCAACTACGGTCCGTCGTTTCATTGACTAATCCCCGTTCAGTGGGCGTCCGGAAGGCACACGATGTCGACCGTGAACGTGCCCGTCACGCGGTTGTATTGAATGTCGAGACCACAGTCCGTGTTGATCGGGCAGAAGTTGCCGGAGTAAGTCACGGTCAGCGTACCGATGGTCACCGAGCCGCCAGGACACCATTGCTGCACGGGGCTCGGAGGCCCCGACACCTGCGCGAGAGCCATTGCTCCCACCATTCCGACAAGCAGCGTGGAGGCGATGGCGTCAAGTTCGCTGAAGCGATTTTTCATTGGTTTCTCCCCCGGGGCGTGCCCGGATTGCGAGGAAAAGGCACAGCACGGCGCACGCCGTGTTCTGGTACGCGTGGGTGGCCGGCGGGTTTGCGGAATCCGTGACGGGCGCGACGCCGCAGCCGCAGGAGCCGGTCCGGCCGGGGTGGTTGAGCGTGGCGGCGTAGACGGCGCCGGCGGCGAAGAAGGCGGTGACGAGGAAGAGGCCGGCGGGGCCGGGGCGGCGGCCTTTGGGCAGCCCGGACTGTATCGGGGTCGCTTTGTGGGGGAACAGAGGCGGGAGGCCTGCGCCACGAGGGGCGGAGGTCACGCCCATGAGTGAGTCATCGATGTATGGGGTTCTTTGGTGAGTGCCGGCGCGTCGAGAACGCGGAACCCCACGATTCGCTGCGCTCCTCGTGGGCGTGGACTGGGGCATCCCGCGCGTGCATCGCGGGCGTCTCGGAGTGGGCCGCGCTTCAGTGGGCGTCGGCGTGGCGGACGGCCTGGATGAAGGCGGCGAGTTTTTCGGGGTCCTTGGCGCCGGGTTGGGATTCGACGCCGGTGGAGACGTCGACGGCCCAGGGGCGGACGGCGCGGATGGCTTCGGCGACGTTGCCGGGGTGCAGGCCGCCGGCGAGGATGACGGGCTTTTCGTAGTCGTCGCCGAGGTGGGCGGCGAGGGCGTTCCAGTCGAAGGTTTCGCCGCGTCCGCCGTCGGAGCCGTCGATCAGGACGGCGTCGACCGCGTCGAGGGGTTCCCAGCGGTCGAGTTGCGAGCGGATGGTGGCCTCTTCGTAGCGGAAGGCCTTGATGCACGGGCCGCAGGCGGCGACGGTCTTCTCGTTCTCGCGCCCGTGGAGCTGCATGAGGTGGCAGGGGCAGCGCTGCTCGAGTTCGGAGAAGGCGTCGACGCCGAGGTCCCGGACCACCCCCACCGCGGTCACGAAGGGGGGCAAGGCGTCGAGGATGGCGGCGGCGTCGTCGGGGTCGATGAAGCGTGGGGAGTCCGGGACGAAGACGAAGCCGATGGCGTCCGCGCCGGCCTCGATGGCGGCGGCGGCGTCGTCGGGGGTGGTGATGCCGCAGACTTTGACGCGGGTGCGTCCGTTCATGGGGTTTCTCCGGCGCGGATGATGGAGAGTTCCTCCGCGGCGAGGTCGCGGAGGCGGGGGCTGCGCGAGGCGGCGGCGATGGGCTCGAGCAGCTCGATGGCGCGGCGGGGCTCTCCCAGGTCGTGGGCGCTGACGCGGGCGAGGAGGATGCTGAGTTCGTCGCGTTCGGGGTCGGCGGGGTAGGCGGCGAGGAAGGCGTCGATGGCGCGGGCGGCGAGGCGGCGGTCGGATTCGAGCAGGTGGGCGGTCAGGCGGAGCTGGGCGTCGCGCGAGAGGGCGGCGGCCCGGGGGCGGTGGGCGAAGGCGTCCAGGAGCTCGGCGTAGGCGCGGGCGGCCTCGGGGAGGCGGTTTTGGGCGAGGAGGGCGGCGACGGCGGCCCGGCGGGCGGCGAGGTCGTCGGCCTCGGGGTCGGGCTTGACGCGGCGGGAGGTCTGGCGGGCGGCCTGGGCGTCGACGGCGGCCCGGATGGTGCGGCGGCGCTGGTGTGCGCGGAGGAGGGTGAAGAGGTCGTAGGGCTCGCGGGAGAGGGTTCCGGTCCAGAGCAGGCCGAAGGCGAGGGCGGCGCCGAAGGCGTAGCCGCCGAGGTGGGCGATGGTGGCGACGTCGCCGCGGACGCCGAGGGTGTGGCTGAGGGCGTCGTAGGCGATGCGGAGGCCGATCAGGAAGGCCGAGGGCACCATGACGACGCCGATGACGATGAAGAACATGAGGCAGCGGACGCGGGTGGCCGGGAAGAGGACGAGGAAGGCGCCGGTGACGCCGGCGATGGCGCCGGAGGCGCCGATGGCGGGCGCGTCCTCGAGCAGGGCGTGCGCGAGGCCGGAGACGACGCCCGAGGCGAGGTAGAAGGCGAGGAACCAGGCGCGTCCGAAGCGGTCCTCGACCGGTGGGCCGAAGACCCAGAGGGTGATCATGTTGCCCATGAGGTGGAGGAAGCCGGCGTGGAGGAAGGCGCTGGTGAAGAGGGTGTACCAGACGAGGCGGTGGCCGCCGACCTGGCCGGCCTGCCAGATGCGTTCGAGGGGGACGACGCCGAGGGCGGGGAGGAGGAGCGTGGCGATGAAGACGGCGAGGTTGACCGCGACGAGGGACTGGGTGACGACGGGGGCGCGTCGGGAGGGTCGGTCTGTGGCCAGGGGGATGAGCACGGGCGATGGTACCCGGGCGGTGGGTCGCGCCCGGGACGGGGTCGGGGGGCGTTGGCTAGAATCGGGCCTTCGCGCGGCACGACGCCGCGTGCGCCCATCACGGACGGCCGAGCCGGGACGCACCCTGCTTTTCAAGAACCGTTTACGCCACGCCCCGGGGGTGTCCGGGGCGACCGACCAAGGACCCGATCGATGAGCACCGCCCCGACCACATTCGTCAAGGGACTCGAAGGCGTCGTCGCCGCCCAGACCGAGATGAGCTACATCGACGGGGCGGCGGGCGTGCTGGAGTACGTGGGGATCCCGATCGGGGAGCTGGCGAAGAACTCGACGTTCGAGGAGACGGTGTTCCTGCTGTGGAACAAGCGTCTGCCGAAGGCGGGGGAGCTGGAGTCGTTCACGCGGGAGCTGCGTGCGAACTACGCGCTGCCGGAGGGGATGATCGAGCGGGTCCGGTCGACGCCGAAGTCGGCCGAGCCGATGCACATGCTGCGGACGATGGTGTCGGCGCTGGCGATGCACGATCCGAGCCCGAACGACAACTCGGTGGAGGCCGCGCGTGCGAAGGCGCTGCGGATCCTGGGCTGCACGCCGGCGATCGTGGCGACCTTCGACCGGCACCGGCGCGGGCTGGACCCGGTGGCGCCGGACGCGGGCCTGTCGTTCTCGGCGAACTTCCTGTACATGCTCAACGGGGAGAAGCCGACGGACGCGATGACGCGGGCGTTCGACATCTGCATGATCACGCACGCGGACCACGGGCTGAACAACTCGACCTTCACGGCGCGGGTGGTGATCTCGACCCTGTCGGACCTGTACTCGGCGATCACGGCGGCGATCGGGTCGCTGCGCGGCCCGCTGCACGGCGGGGCGAACGAGGGCGTGATGCGGATGCTCAACGAGATCCCGTCCGTCGACCAGGCCGAGGCGTACGTGATGGACAAGATCGCCCGCAAGGAGCGGATCATGGGGTTCGGGCACCGGGTCTACAAGGCGAAGGACCCGCGGGCGGCGGAGCTGATGACGCTGGCCGAGCAGCTGGCCCGCGACACGGGCAACATGGACCTGTACGAGAAGTCGCACCGGATCGAGGAGATCATGGAGCGGGAGTACGCGGCCAAGGGCATCTACCCGAACGTGGACTTCTACTCGGCGACCACGTACCACTGCATCGGGCTGAAGCTGGACCTGTTCACGCCGATGTTCGCGCTGTCGCGCATCGCGGGGTGGGCGGGGCACGTGATCGAGCAGCTGGCGGACAACCGGCTGTTCCGCCCGAAGGCCGAGTACATCGGGCCGCACGACGTGTCGTACGTGCCGGTCGGGAAGCGCTGAGGCGCGGGCGAATAAGTCTTTCTCACGGCGGGTCGGGGCCCGCCGTTTTTCTTTGCGCCCGTCAGAGGGGCTCGACGCCGTCGACCCAGCGGCGCATGTCGAGGTCGCCCAAGTGGAGGGCGCCGTACCACTCCTCGAAGGCGGCGCGGAGGGCGGGGTCGAGGGGTTCGGGCGTTGGGTCGGCAGGCGGGGGCGGTGGTGCGGGCTGGGCGGGACGGCGGGCCCGGGCGGGGGCCGGGGTGCGAAC
>CAYMFP010000052.1:0-13876 GCA_964389385.1 uncultured Phycisphaeraceae bacterium
CGATGATGCCGGGGGCGCGGATGCCGTCGTCGTTGGTGAGCAGGAGCTTCATGAGCCTGTGAGCGTAGACGTTCCTCGCCCGGAGCGGGCGAGGAAGCGGAGCGCCACGGCGGCGATGAGCCCCGCCGCCGCGACAACGGGGCTGAGGATCCACGAGGCGTACAGCCGGCACTCCCGCCACGTGTAGAAGCCGGGCTCGAACGCGTCGACGACGCCGGCGGCGAACCACGCGATCGCGGCGGCGAGCCCCACCCCGAAGCCGCAGCGCAGCGGGCGCTCGCGGGCCCAGGGAACCAGGCAGGCGGCGTACATGCCCGCGGCCACCGCGGTGATGACGGCGCAGACGTTCATGGATTCATCGATGTGCCCCAAGTCCCTCACCGCCGTGGAGGGCATGAGCAGCCGCCGCGCCAGCCACCATCCCGGGGCGTGCGTCACCGGGCTGCCCGCGCCGAGCGCTGCCGCGAACAGCATGCCGCGGATCGCGCGCGGATCGGGCCGCAGGCGTGTCTCCGCCAGCCCCTCCTGTGAAGGAAGGCCGCATTCGGGGCAGACGCACGGCCTGGGGAGGCCAGCGAGTTCGTACCCGCACCGGCAGCGCGTGCGCTCGGACGGCACGGACTCCTCGATCAGGACCACGCGGTAGACAACCACCGCTCCGGCGTAGAGCAGGAGGACACCGATGATGCAGACGAAACCGTCCATGGTGGGCGCGGCTGCCTCCCGGCAAGCGAGTCTACCACACCCACAACTCGCGCCGGATCGCCTGCCCGAGGTCGGGCGTGAGCCAGCGGAAGCCGGCGTCGGTCAGGCGGCCGGGGACGGCGCGGGCGCTCGCGAGCAGGGCTTCGTCGACCATCGCCCCGAAGGCGGCGCGGAGGAGCGGGGCCGGGGCGCGGGGCCCGCTCCAGGGCGGGCCGACGGCGCGGGCGAGCGTGCGGTGGAAGGCGATCGCGCGGACGGGCTCCGGCGCGAGCGCGTGCACCACGCCCGTCATCGAGGGCTCGAAGAGGCAGAAGAGGATCACGCCGAGGAGGTCGTCGAGCGCGATCCACGGCCACCACTGCCGCCCGTCGCCGAGCGGGCCGGCGACGCCGGCGCGGTAGGCCGGGAGCATCGTTCCGAGGACGCTCCCCTTCGGGCCGAGCACCATGCCGATGCGCAGGCGGACGGTGCGCACGCCGGCCTCCTCGGCCGGGCGGCTCGCTTGCTCCCACGCGCGGGTGACGCCGGCGAGGAAGCCGGCGCCGAGCCCGCCGCCGGGGGCGAGGGGCTCGCGGTCGTCGGCCGGTGCGGCCAGATCGGAAGGGATGCCGGAGATGCCCGAGGCCTGGATGAACGCCGCGGGCGGGCGGGCCATGCGGGCGAGGGCTTCGGCGAGCAGGCGCGTCGGGCGTTCGCGGCTGTCGTGGATCTCGCGCCGGCGGCGCTCGTTCCAGCGCCCGGCGGCGATGTTGCGGGCGGCGAGGTGAACGACCGCGTCGACGCCGGCGGCCCGCAGACGCTCGGCGAGGGCGGGGGCCTCGTCGCGCGGGTCGGCGTAGGGGCGCCAGGGGAGTTCGAGCGTGCCGTCGGGCCGCGGGCCTGCCTCGCCGCGGACGAGGCGGACGACGCGGTGCCCCCCGCCGGTCAGGAAGGGGACGAGCGGAGCGCCGATGAAGCCGTGGCTGCCGGTGACGGCGACGGTGAGCTTCGGGCGGTCCTCGTACCGCGCGTGCCGTTCGACGTCGGCCCGGGTGCGGTCGTGGCGGAAGGCGAACATCCGCTCGAGCCGGGCCCGGACGAGCGGGAGCGCGGGGCGGGCGAGGCGCCCGAGCGGGAGCTCGTACGCGACCTCGTCGCGGAGGATGGAGCCCGCGCCGGGGCGCCCGCGGTCGCGGGCGTCGATGAAGCGGTGGGTGTGGCGCCAGCTCCGGAAGGGCCCGTGCACGGCGGTGTCCTCGAACGCGTGCCCTTCGGCGTAGCCGCGGTGCTCGGCGAGCCAGCGGAGGCGGAGGGGGCCCTTGCGGAGGACGATCTCGAGCCGTGCGCCGTCGCCGATCGGCGTGCCGGCGCCGGGAGCGCCGGGCGGGGCGGGGGTGCGGGCGACGACGCGCATGTCCTCCCACGGCGGGACGAGGCGCTCGAAGGCTCCCGGGCGCTCGTGCCAGCGGGCGAGCAGCTCGCGCGGGGCCGCGATCGGCGTCTCTCGGAGCAGTGCCGGCACGCGGCGGGGGTTCGCCGCCCGGCGTGGGGGGATGCGGGGCGTCAAAGACACGGGGCCCGCGTGCGCGGGCCCCGTGGGCGTGCGTTCGGATATCGCCGGGCTGGGTCCGGCGGGTGGGGCTGAGCGGGTGGGGCTCAGCGGCGGCGGCGGGCGGCGGCGAGGGCGCCGAAGCCGGCGAGGGCGAGGGCGCCCGGGGCCGGGACGACGTAGGTGCCGAAGGGGAAGCCGGTCTGGCCGACGTTGGTGGTGCCGTCGGTGACGTCCAGGGCGCTGAACGTCCAGTCGGCGATGTTGAAGGTCGTGCTGGGGCCGGCGCCGTCGACGCGGTAGGCCCAGCCGTCGGTGTACTCCCAGGCGAGGCCGGTGGCGTCGACGCCGATCTCGCCGAAGACGTCGACGGCGACGCCGTTGAGGGTGAGGGCGATGGCGTCGTCGCCGTTGAAGTTCGGGCCGCCGCCGATGAAGTTCGCCTCGAAGCCGAAGTAGGAGGCGAACGCGGCGGCGTCGGTGGAGACGTAGAGGAAGGTGCCGGCGGCGGCCGAGCCGGAGAAGACGGTGCTCCCGCCGTTGTTGCTCGACGAGCCGTTGTTGTAGCCGAGCAGGCTGTAGCCGCTGAGGTCGGCGATGTCCTGCGTGACGTAGAGCTCGACGGCCTTGGGGAGGCCGCCGGAGAGCCCGCCGTCGATGACGCCGGTGATGATGATCTGGCCCGAGGCGGCGGCCGCGAGGCCGGCGACGGTCAGGACGCTGGCGGTCTTGAGCATCTCAATCTCTCTTCAAATCCCGATGGATCGCAGCGCCGCCGCGCGGCGCGTCTGGCGTAAGTATGGTCGCGACGGCCGCCCGCGTCGAGGGGAGAGGGCCGGAAGCCCGCGAAAACCAGCGGTCTTCGCGGAATCTGAAAGCCCCGGGGCTCCGCCGGGACGCGGCGCGGCGTGCGCGGGGGGCGGCCCCGGCGGCGGGCGTGGGCGGGTTCTCGGACGCACACGCCGCGCCCCCGGCCCCGGAGCATGGAAAGCGGGGGGAGCTTTACCGGTTGCGCCGGCGTCTCGCCGGGTTCCCGGACGGCGGGGAGCCCTCGACAGGGGAAGCGCGCCGGCGCGCGCAGGACGCGGCTGTAGATTGCCGGTCCCGCGCCCGGCGTCGCCGGGGCAGACAGAGGAGGAACGAGAGATGAAGCACGCGCTCACCATGATCGCCCTCGGCGCCCTCGCGGCCGGCGCCTCCGCCAACCTGCTCGCGTACCACAGCGTGAACACCCCGGGATCCCTGGATCCCTCGTTCGTGGCCGACGGGATCACGGCGACCACGCTCTCGCGCGGGCCGGGCCTGCTCTACGACGACGACTGGCCGACGTACGCCTCGATCGGGCTGGACTCGCTCAACCTCGAACAGGCCCGGACGAAGGGGGACTACCTGAGCTTCGCCTTCACCGTCGACGCGGGGCACGAAGCGACGCTGACGACGATGGGCCTGCGGTACGACCGCAACCTCCACGGACCGCTGAACGCGGGCGTCTACGTCTCGCTCGACGGGTTCGCGACGGAGGCGCTCGTGCACGCGGGAACGCTCGAGACCACGGCCGGGGAGACGCACACGGGGATCGACCTCTCCTTCCTCGGGTCGGGGATCAGGGGGACGGTCGAGTTCCGCATCTACCTGTACGGGCTGACGGACTGGACGCTGGCGAGCTTCGACATCGAGAACGCGCCGGAACTCGGGGGGAACGCGCTGGTGATCGACGGGACGGTCGCCGCGCTGGCCGTGGTCCCGGCGCCCGCGGCGTGCGGGCTGGGGCTCGCGGGGCTGGGCGGGCTGGCGGCGCGGCGCCGGCGCGCGTGAGCGGGCTCCGGAAACGCGGCGAGCCCGCGGGCGGCGTGCTCGGTCGCGCCGCCCGCGGGCTCGTGCGTGGTTCGGGCTCGGGGGGTCAGGCCATCATCGTGGCGGCCGAGGGCTGGGCCTCGATGTAGCGGGTGTGGACGTCGAGGTAGTGCTTGCGGTAGATGGCGTCGATCTCCTCGGGGGCGGGGAACTGCCTGCTGAAGCCGGGCTTCTCCTCGTCGAGGGTGGACTCGGCGGCCTTGACGAGGTGGGCCAGCAGGGTGCGCGGATCCTCGAGGCCGACGGCGACGCGGGTGGTGGTGGGGGTGATGCCGGCGTCGAGCAGGGCCTGGCGGCTGAGCTCGGAGTGGCTGGTGATCGCGGGGCAGAGGACGATGGTGTTGGGGGTGCCGAGGCTGACCTGGTGCCCGAAGACGGGGTCGAGGCAGTCGAAGAAGCGCTCGAAGGTGACGCGGCTGAAGATCGGCTTGGCGTTCGGGTCGTTCTTCGTGTCGCCCTCGAAGTCGAAGGTGAAGAGGGGGGCGGGGAGCCCGAGGTAGAGGCACTTCTCGCGGACGGGGGCGTTCGGGTTGCCCGGGGCGGCGGGGCAGTTGACGTTGATCTCGGGGTGGCGTCCGAGGGCCTCGGCGAGGGTGAGGGTGTTGATGCACTTCTGGAGCATCCGCGTCTCCAGGGTGTGCATGCCGTTGATGACCTCGAAGCTCTTGTCGGCGTCGAGGAAGGCGCCTTTGACGTAGTAGACGTTCCAGAAGAGGGTCTCGTCCCAGTTGAAGACGCGCTCGGTGCCGTCGACGTCGCGCCCGGGCATGCTCTCGTGCTTGCCCATGAACATCCGCTCGTTGCGCCCGATGACGACGCCGGCGGTGGTGGAGCCGTGCCCGGAGATGTCCTTGGTGTAGGAGTGGATGACGAAGTCGGGGCGCTCGATCGGGTTCTCGCGCTGCAGCGGGCGGTGGAGGAAGGGCGTGCCGACGGTGGAGTCGCAGATGACGGTGAGCTTGCGCTCGTGGGCGAGGCGGCAGATCTCGGGCACGTCGAGGACGTAGCCGTGCGGGTTGCAGGGGCTCTCGATGTAGACGTAGATCTGGCGCCCGTTCCGCAGGCGGTCGGCGTACTTCTCCTGCGTGCGCTTGAGCGCGGCGGCGAAGGCCTCGCCGTCGTACCCGTCGAAGAACTCGACGCCGACGTTCAGGTTGCTCGGCTTGGCGAACCAGTCGTGCATGAGCTGGTACGTGCCGCCGTAGACGTTGCGGCTGGCCAGGATGATGTCCTCGTGCCCGACGAGGTGGCTGAGCACGCAGTCGACGGCGGCCATGCCGGAGTTGAAGTTCCAGGCGAAGTACTCGCCGGCGTACGGGCCGCACTCGACGTCGACGATGTGGTTGGCGAGGCTGACGTTGGTCGGGTTGAGCAGGCGCGAGTAGACCTCGTGCAGCAGCTCCTTGCCCTGGAAGGCGTCGTCGACCCACTCGGCGCAGGCGTAGATGTACGTCGCGGTGCGGGTGATGACGGGCTTGGCGCTGAACAGCGCCGTCACGTTGTCGAAGACCGGGTAGGGGCCCTTGCGGCTCCGGGTGCTGGGCGAGTCGATCAGGCTCTGGTAGTTCTTGCGGAGGGGGGTCTGGAGGTTGTCGAGCAGCTTGGCGAGCTGGAAGCAGAGGAACTTCTGGGCGGCGAAGCGGCTGATGCGGTCCTCGCGGGGCAGGTCGCGCAGCTCGGCGAGGCCGAGGTCCCACATCCGCTTCAGGTCGACGTTGGCGCCGTAGAGGCGCTCGGCGAAGCTGGCGAGGCGGCGCCCGTACTCGGTCTCGGGGTCGACGCCGAAGTGCCGGAGCTGCTCGCGGGCGAGGTCGGGGATCGAGCGGGCCTCGGAGGTCTTGCGCGGGGGGCTGTTGGGCGGGGCGGCCGTGTGGTGGGTCCGCCCGTCGGGGGGGTGGTTGTGGGGGGGCTGGGGAGAGACGTGGTGGCCGTCCGCGGCGGGCGTCTGGGTGCTCATGAGGGTCCCTCGGGTTGGATCGGTGCGCGGGCGATGGTAGGGGAAACGGGGCGCGCCAACCGGAATATGCGCCGGGCGGGGCGGGGGAACGCGGGAGGCGGGCGTTCCGGGCCGCCGGGGGTGAGGGGCGGGACGGGGTGGGGTGGGGTGAGCGTGTGGGGGCGTTTCCGCGTCGGGGTGTTCCGGCGGCGCCGGATGGCCCCTGGTTTCGGTGGATCGCCTCCCGCCGCTCCCGCCCTTCCCTCCCGCCTGTCGATCCGATAGAGTCCGCCGGACGCATGGTGCGCCGGGCGGTGGAGCCCGGACCAGACCGCCCTTCGATGGAAGACTCGGATCGACCTTCCGACGAACCTCCCCGAGCCCGATCGTCCGAACCTCCAGCGGGATCCGCCCGCGCGACGACGGCTCCCGAGGCTCCCTCCCCCGCCGGGCTGCAGATCGACGTGATCGACGCCGCCGGGCTCCCTGACCGCAGCACCGGTTGGCTGGGCGATCGGCTCGCCGAGGCCGCGGGCGTCCTCGGGTGCTCCGGGGAGCTGCGCGTGCGCCTCGTCCGCGACGCCGAGATGGCCGCCGCCCACGCCCGGTACTCCGGGGTCGAGGGGACGACGGACGTGCTGACGTTCGACCTGACCGAGGGGGGCTCGGCCCGGGGCGAGCCCGTGGACGCGGACGCGCTGGTCTGCGTCGACGAGGCGGCCCGCGGGGCCGCGGAGGCCGGGCACGGCCTCGACCGCGAGCTGCTGCTCTACGCGCTGCACGCTTTGCTGCACTGCCTCGGGCACGACGACGTGACGGAGGAGGGCTTCGAGCGGATGCACGCCGAGGAGGACCGGATCCTGGAGCGGATCGGCGTCGGGCGGACGTTCGCCCCGCGGGGCGACGGAGGGGCGGCATGAGCGTTCCTCCGTGGCTCTGGGGGCTCATCGCGTGCGTGGCGTGGCTGCTCGGGGGCCTGCTGTCGACGCTGCAGAACTGCCTGTACGCGTCGGGGCGGGGGATGCTCGAGCAGATCGCGCAGCGGCACAACCGCCCGCGGGGCATGCAGCGGGTGGAGGCGATCCTCGACGACATCGAGGGGCACGTCACGGCGATCGCGCTGCCGCGGATCGTCCTGAACCTGCTCTGCGTGGTCGCGACGGTGCTCTGGATCCGCGACCTGCGCGGCAGCGGGAGCACGGACGTCGTGGACGTGCTCGCGGGGATCCTGACCGCGGCGGTGTTCATCTGGCTGGCGAGCATGGCGGTCCCGCTCTCGATCGCCGAGCACGCGGCCGAGCGGACGGTCTACGCCTGGGCGAGCCCGATCCGCCTGTGGCACACGGTGATGGCGCCGTTCCGGCACGTCTTCGGGTTCACGAACGAGGTGGTGCGGCGGCTCGCCGGGGGCACGCAGCGGACGCCGCAGGACGAGCTGGAGCTGGAGCTCGCGGCGGTGATGGAGGAGCACCACGGGGAGGGGAACATCGACGAGACCGAGCGCGACATGATCGAGGCCGTGGTCGAGTTCCGCACGACGACGGTCGAGCAGATCATGACGCCGCGGACGGAGGTGGAGGCGTTCGAGTACTCCGACGACCTGGAGAAGGTGAAGCGCCTGATCGAGGAGAAGGGGCACTCGCGGATCCCGGTGTACGAGGAGAACCTCGACCACCTGGTCGGGATGCTCTACGCCAAGGACCTGCTGCGGTGGATGGTCTCGGACGCGGCGCAGCGGGGCGACCCGTTCGTCCTGCGGGACCTGCTGCGCCCGGTGACGTTCGTCCCCGAGACGAAGACCGTGCGCGAGCTGCTGAGCGAGCTGCTCGCGGCGAAGGTGCACATCGCGGTCGTGATCGACGAGTACGGGGGCACGTCCGGGCTGGTGACGATCGAGGACATCATCGAGGAGGTCTTCGGCGAGATCCAGGACGAGTACGACCCGGTCGACGAGAACGAGGGGACGGTGATCATCGACCTCGCGGCGCGCGAGGCCGTCATCGACGCCCGCTGCCCGATCCACGAGGCGAACGACCGGATCGAGGACCTCGGGATCGAGCTGCCGGAGAGCGACGACTACGACACGGTCGGCGGGTTCGTGGTCGTCACGCTCGGGCGGATCCCGCAGCCGGGCGAGTCGCTCACGCAGGAGGGCGTGCTGGTGCGGGTGCTCGAGGCCGAGCCGAACCGCGTCGTGCGCGTCGCCGTGCGCGCCGCCACGGACGAGGACCGGACCCGGGCCGCCGAGCCGCAGAGCGCCGACGCGCCCGAGCCGGAGCCCGCGGCCCGCGACCGCTGAGCGGGGGTGGCGTCAGCACCCCGCGCGGAAGGCGCCCAGGTAGGCGAGCAGGTCGTTGACGTTGACGCTCCCGTCGCCGCTCACGTCCGCGTCCGGCTCGCCCGTCCGGAAGGCGCCGAGGTAGGCGAGCAGGTCGTTGACCGTCGCGTACCCGTCGCGGTCGAAGTCGCCGACGCACGCCTCGAAGACGCGGACGTCGTCGAGCGCGATCCCGGCGTTGCCCCCGGTGAGCGAGGTGAAGGTGAGCGTCGCCTCGGCGGCGTCGGCGACGAACGAGCCGACGAAACGCCGGTAGGCGTTGTACTGGTCGGCGTGCGTCACCTCCGCCCGGAGCAGCGGCTCGGGCCCCGTCGTGGTCACCTCGGCCGTCATGGCGGGCGAGGACGCCGAGGCGTTGCGGGCGTAGCGGAAGCTGAGGAAGTACGTGGCGCCGGGGTCGAGGGCGAGGCCGGTGCGGATCGCGCCGGCGCCGGGGGAGCCGGTCATGTCGACCGCCTGCGCGCCGTCCGCGGGCGCGAAGACCCCGGAGACCGTGCGGGCCAGATCGACGCTGTCCGCGAGGACCGCCCAGTCGGCGACGGAGGTGGTAAGCACCGCGCCCGCCCCGTACACGACGTACCCGCTCCCGTTCGTGACGACCGGGGACTCGAAGCTCTCGTGCAGCAGGGGGACGCCGGAAGCCGCCCCGGCGAGGAACGAGCACGACCCGACACAGCACAGGCACGCACGGTTCATATGGACTCTCCTCCGGGCCGACGGTCGCGGAAACACCGCGGCCGCCGCCCGCCCGAACGGTAGCCGGGGCGAAGGCGCTCAACCCCTGCGGCAGGGCGCGGGCGCCTTCGGATGTTGGGAACAAACGAACGGAAGATAAGAAAGAAGATGAACTTCTGCCCCGAAGAGGGTTCCGGTGCATGCGGGCCCGGCGTTCGGGCATGGAAGTGAGTGGGGGTGGGGTGGGGGATGCGATCGTGATCGAAGGGGCTCAACGGTTGCGGCAGGGCGTGAGCGCCTTCGGGGCCGGATCACGGGCTCCGCGGGCGGCGGGCGTTCCTTCACAGTGGTTCCGAAGATGCTCAGGCCTGCGATTCCCCATGAGCCCCTTCGACCGGACGATTCACGACACCGCACTCCGGGCAGCGCGGCAGTTGCTGCACCGGGTAGGCGCACCCGTCGCAGAGGCCGGGGCGATGCTCGCGCCAGAGCCACGCCGACCGGCAGATCCACCCGGCCGCGAGCAACGGCATGGCGGCGGCGACCGCGGCCGCGGCGTCCGTGAGGCGCAGCGCGTCCCCCCGGTGCACGCCGAGCCCGCCGGCGACCGCGAGCAGGCAGCCGGCGGCCGGAAGCAACGCGACGGCGGCGACGACGCCGGCGAAGGTCCGGGCGAACCGGGCCATCACCCGCGAACGCGGCAGGCACCGGTCCGGCGACGTGACGAAGCCGGCCGCGATGACCGCCGGCACGATCCCGGCCGCGCCGGCGCCCGCGACTCCCGCCCACGCGAGCGGATCGCGCAGGGTCCGGGCGATGTCGCCGGGCGGATCCCCCGGGGCGAGCGGCGTGAGGCACGCCAGGGCGAAGGCGCCCAGCAACAGCAGCAGCACGCTCGCCGGAGCGAGCGTCACGATCGCGTCGAGCGGGCGGACGAGCTGTCCGGGGCGGAGGCCGCGCAAGCGCCCAGCCTGTCCGGGCCGAGTACGGGACGGCGCCGGACCTCGCCCGTCGTCTCCCTCCCCCGGATGCCGATTGCCGAATCCCGTTCCCCCGGCTGCCGGTTCCCGGTTCCCGGCTGCCGGCTGCCGGTTCCCGGCTCCCCCGCCCCCCTCCCTACCATCGCCGAACCATGCCCGACCCGACCGATCCCTACCCGTCCGCGCCGCTCCCCGCCGGCACGCTGCACCTCTACGACACGCTCACGAACGCGCTGCGCCCCTTCACCCCCGCCGACCCGGAGCACGTCACCTTCTACACCTGCGGGCCCACCGTCTACGACGACGCGCACATCGGCAACTTCCGCTCCTTCCTCGCCGCGGACCTCCTCCGCCGCTTCATCGAGAGCCCCTTCTGCACCGTGCTGGACGACGCGGGCGCCCCGCGCCCCGGCCCGCGCCGCGTCACGCACGTGATGAACATCACGGATGTCGGGCACATGACGGACGACCAGTCCCTCGACGGCGCCGGCGAGGACAAGATGAAGGTCGCCGAGCGCCGCCTCGCCGAGGCGAAGAAGTCCGGCAAGCTCCCGCCCGGCGTCGACGTCGACCCGTCCGACCCCTTCCAGATCGCCGCGTTCTACGCCGACCGCTTCCTCGAGGACGCGGCCAGGCTCGGGCTCAAGGTCGCGATCGAGGGGCGCGACGACCGCACCCTCCTCCCCCGCGCCACCCACCACGTCCCCGGCATGATCGCCCTCATCGCCCGCCTCATCGAGCGCGGGCACGCCTACGCCGTCGGCGAGCCGGGGCGGCAGACCGTCTACTTCGACGTGCAGTCCTTCCCGGACTACGGACGCCTCAGCGGCAACACGCTCGACAAGCTCCGCGGCGGCGCCGGCGGGCGCGTGCAGCAGACCCACCAGCAGGAGAAGCGACACCCCGCCGACTTCCTGCTCTGGAAGTCCGACCCGCGCCACATCATGAAGTGGCCCAGCCCCTGGGGCGAGGGCTACCCCGGATGGCACATCGAGTGCAGCGCCATGGCCCTCGGACGCCTCACCGGCTTCATGCACGACCGCCTCGGCGACCCCGCGCACGCCGCGGCCACGCTCGCCGAGGACGCCGGCGCCGCGGCCCGCGCTCCCGAGATCGACATCCACTCCGGCGGAGAGGACAACCTCTTCCCCCACCACGAGTGCGAGATCGCCCAGTCCCGCGGCGCCACCGGCGCCGAACGCTTCGCCCGCTTCTGGTTCCACCCCCGATTCCTCATGGTCGAGGGGGAGAAGATGTCCAAGAGCCGGGGCAACTTCTACACCGCGCGCGATCTCTTCGCCCAGGGGCACGAGCCCGCGGCCGTGCGCCTCGCCCTCGTCGGCACCCACTACCGCCAGAACGCCAACTTCACGATGGACGCCCTCCGCGCCGCCGCCCGCCAGGTCGAGCGGTGGCGCCGCTTCCTCGACGAGGCCCAGGCCGCGGGCGCCGGGGCGGCGATGGGGACCGCGGCGGAGGGGGACGACCGCCGCCGCGCCTGCCGCGAGAAGTTCGCGGTCTGCCTCGCCGACGACCTCAACGTCTCCGGCGCCATCGCCGCGGTGAACGAGTGGATCTCGGCCACCGACCGCCCCTCCGGGCCCGACGCGGAGCTGATGCGCGAGATCGACGCCGTCCTCGGCGTGCTCACCCTCCCCCGCCTCGAGCAGCAGCGCTCCGAGATCGCCCTCTACAAGCCGGGGGTCAGCCCCTCCCCCGAGATCGAGGATCTGCTCCACCAGCGCGCCGAGGCCCGCAAGGCCAGGGACTTCGCGGCCGCCGACGCCATCCGCGACCGCCTCGCCGAGATGGGCCTGGCGATCAAGGACGCCCCCGGCGGCAAGGTCGAGGTCGCTCCCCGCTGATCCGCCGCTCGGCGCCGCCATCCCCGGCGCAGAGACGGCCGAGCGCTCCGATGCCGGCGGCGCAGCTCCCCAACGCCCGCCTACCATCGCTCCGCGCCCGAACCTGCCCCCGCCGCGACGCGTCTGCACCCCTGCGGCGCCCCGTCCGCGGCGTCCGGGGCCCGGAAGCAGTGGGGCCCCGCCGCCCGCTGGAGCCCACGCCGCCGACCGGCCGAAGCACCCCGTCCCACCCCACCGGCCCGCCCCGTCCCCCGGCCTCCGGGCCTCCGGACCCGCCAGAGCACATGCCCCGCACGCTCTACGCCAACATCCTCGCCGACCTCTGGCGGCTCCTGCTCCTCAGCGCTACCGCCCTCGTCGCGGTGATCGCCTTCGCCGCGGCCGTCAAGCCCCTCGCCGACGGCAAGCTCGACCCCGCCGGCGCCGTGAAGTTCATGCTCTTCGCGGTGCCCCCCATGCTCGCCTACGCCCTCCCCTTCGCCAGCGGCTTCGCGGCCACCCTCTGCTACCACCGCCTCTCGATCGACAACGAACTCATCGCCGCGCGGGCCAGCGGCATCGGCAACCGCTCCCTGCTCGTCCCCGCGTTCATCACCGGCATCGTCGTCTCCGGCGCCCTCGCCGGGCTCAACGAGCAGGTCATCCCCCGTTTCCTCCGCCAGATGGAGGAGATGATCACGCTGGACTTCGCCGAGGCGATGATCCGCAACCTCCAGCAGGGCGAGGCCGCGCAGGTCGGGCAGCTCGAGGTCTACGCCGACGCCGTCCAGCGCCTCCGCGGCGAGGAACGCCCCGGGCAGCGCGTCTACCTCCTGAGCGGGCTCGCCGCCCTCGAACTCGACCCCGACGGCAGCATCAAGTCCGAGGTCACCGCCTCCCTCGCCTACCTCTGGATCCTCCCCGCCGCTCAGGCCGGGCTGGAGGACCCCGACGCCACCGCAATCGCCTTCCACATCGAGAAAGGCCGCGGCGTCGTCGACGGCAACCTCTTCTCCCTCGAGAGGAAGCCCGTCGAGCCGATGCTCATCCCCTCGGCCTTCTCCGACGACCCGAAGTTCCTCACCTTCGGCGAACTCGCCTCGCTCATGGACCGCCCCGAGCGCATGAGCTTCATCGAGCAGCGCCGCATCCGCCTCGTCCAGGCCCTCGCCACCGCCGCGGCCGGTCGGCAGATCCACGAGCGCGTCCGCTCGGGCGAGCCCCTCGTCTTCCGCGTGCTGTCGGAGCACCGCCCCGCCGGCGACGCCCGCGCGACCGCCACCGTCGCCATCCACGCCGGCTCCGCCACGCCCACCGACAACGGGCTCATCCTCGGCCCGCCCGCCGGGGCGCAGCGCATCGTCGTCGAGGTCTACCACGGCGACGCCCTCGCCGACCGCTACGAGGCCGCCGAGGTCTTCCTCAGCGCCGCCTCCCCGATGCCCGGGCGCGGCGGCGAGGCCCCGCTCCGCATGGCCTTCCGCCCCGAACTCGAGGGCGTCCGCATCGTCCGCCTCGGCGGCGTCGAGGCGCCGACCGGCTTCCTCACCGAGGAGCCCCGCCGCACCCTCGCCGACGTCGCCCTCGTCCCCGATCCCATGGACCACTACGCCGGGCAGACCTCCTCCGCCCTGCTCGCCGAGGCCGAGGGCTCGGAGAACCCGCAGATCGCCCCCGTCGCCGCCGACCTCGGGAAGCAGATCGCCCGCCTCGGGCGCGAGGTCGTCAGCAAGCAGCACGAGCGTTTCGCCCTCGCCGTCTCCTGTCTCATCATGACCCTCACCGGCGCCGTCACCGCCATGCGCCTCCGCGACTCGCCCCCCCTCGTCGTCTACCTCTGGTCCTTCTTCCCCGCTCTCGGCACCGTCATCATGATCTCCTCGGGGCAGTCGGTGACGCACCGCTCCGGCGCCGCCGTCGGCCTGCCCGTCCTCTGGTGCGGCGTCGCCGGGCTCGCGGTCTACACCCTCGCCGCCTACGCCCGCGTCGCCCGCCGCTGACCCCACCCCACCCCAC
>CAYMFP010000053.1:0-13446 GCA_964389385.1 uncultured Phycisphaeraceae bacterium
CCGCCCGCTGGTCGCGGGACATGGCCGCGGCCTGCGGGCGCCGGCCCCGCCCGCCCGGGGGGGGGGCGCGGTTGTCGCTCCCCCGGCGGCGCGGGGCGATCGCCTCCGCGAGTTTCCGCGACCGGGTGTCCCGGTCCTGGGCGATGGACGCCTCGAGCAGGGCCACCTGCGCCTGGAAGCTCGCGCCGTTGACGCCGTCGAGATTCGCGGCCGCCGCCTGCTCGGCGGCGCGGCGGGCGCCCGCGAGATCGTGGGTCGCCAGGGCCCAGTCGAGTTCGGCGAGGAGCAGGGCCGGCCCGGGGGCGCCGGCGGCGCGGGCCTCGGCGAGCGCCGCCGCGGCCTCGTCTCTCATACTCTGCTGGCGGTAGAACCGGTGCCGAAGCAGGGCCTTCTCGCCGGGAGCGAGGTCGCTGCGCTCGAGCGCCTGGAGGTAGTAATCGATCAGGTTGCCGGCGTTCAGCGCGGCCGCCGCGGAAGCGAGCTGCTCGTCGTTCGGCCGGGCCGCGGCCGCCGCCCGCACCACATCCTGGATCTCGGAGAAGCGGTCCTGGCTCAGCAGCATCTGCGAGAGGGACTGGACGATGCGGGGATCGTGGTCGTGCTTCCGCAGGGCCGCGCGCAGGTCCGCCTCGACCTGGGCCGCGGCCCCCGGCGTGGACATGAGCGTCTGCTGCGCCCGCGTGAGCAGGGCGAGGACGGGATCGCTGCCGTCGGTGGCGGCGGCGAACTCGGCGAGGCGTTCGTCGCCCGGGAACCGACGCACGGCGCGGGCGATGAGCTCGTTCGCCTGGTCGGTCTCGCCCCGCGCCTGGAGGAGCCTGATCAGGTTGAACGCGCCGTTCGCGTCCAGCGCGTCCATCCGGTCGAGCCGGCGGAGCTGCTCGAGGGCGGTGTTCTCCATGCCGAGCACGAGCGCCAGGTGGCTCTCGAGGCGCAGGGCCTCCCGGTCGCCGGAGTCGCTCCGGCGGTTGTAGTCCTGGACCAGCGACATGGAGCGGCGGACGGCGGCGATCCGGTCGCCGCTCGACTGGGCGGCGTCGGCCTCGGCGGCCGCGATATGGGCGTCCAGGAGCACGACGCGGAGATCCTGCGCCCCGACCTCCCGCACGAAAGCGTCCCGGGCGGCGGTGGCGCTCTCCAGCACCTTGCGGCGCTCCTCGGGCGCCACCCGCGGCATCTGGGCGATGCGGCTCCGGGCCTCCAGGCGGTAGCCCTCGGGGCGGATCCGGTACGCCTCCACGCCGCCGTAGGTCAGCGGCGGGACGGTGAGCTGCTGCAGCTCCCGGGCGAGGGTCGCGGCGCGGACGGCGTCGCCCTGCGCGTTCGCCATCTCGACCAGCATGTTGAGGAGCAGGGCCCGGCGCGGGTGGGCGTCCAGGTGCGCCTCGATCGCGGCGCGGGACTGCGCGACGGAGCTCTGGTTCGTGACCCGCAGTTCCGCGGCCTGGAGGCGCTGGAACGCGCTGGGGGGGACGCTCCCCGGATCGGCCTCGATGAACTGCTGCGTCACGCCCTCCAGCCGCTCGGCGAAACGCTGCGTCGCCTCGGCGATCTGCTCCACCGTCCGGGCGTCCGGGGTGCGGCCGGCGACGGCCACCTCGCGGAGGACCTCCTCCCGAGCGATCTGCACGTCGTACGCCAGCAACGCCGCCTCGGCGAACGCGGCGTCCGCCTTGGAGATCTGGCCTTCCCGGCCGAGGCGCACGGCCTCGGCGAGCGGAGCCCGTCCGGCCTCCAGCCCCGCGGCGACGTCGGCCATCCGGACGCGCGGGTTCTGCTGCGTCGCCAGGTCGTACTCGTGCCAGGCGAGGTCCGCCCGCGCCACGGCCGCGGCCACGAAGCCGGGCTCCGCGGCGAGCGCCGCCTCGAGGTCTTCCCTGGCCGCCGCGAGCTCGTCGCGAGACACCTCGGCCCCGGAGACGGCGGCGCGGACGAGCACCTCGCCCCGGTAGCCGCGCAGGACGTCGCCGGCGCCTTCGCCGGCTCGCTCCATCTCGTGGATCGCATCCTCGAGGAGAGCCCGGGAGAGGGCTTCCACGTCGGACTTGCGGAGGCGGGCGATGCGGTACGGCTTCAGCCGCTCCTCGATCGCCTTGCGCCAGGCCTGCAGGTCCGTGCGCTTGACCTTCGCGATGCTCTGGAGGACGGCGACGTACTGCTGGTAGCCCTCCTCGTACTTCAGGCGGTCGGGAGGCGTCGTCTGCTCGAGAGCCTCCGCCCACTTGGCCATCCAGTCCACGCGGGTCTGGTCGTGCCCGACCGCGCGCCCGTAGGCCTGGGCGGCGGCGGCCCAGTCTCCGCTGGCGGCGGCGGCGTCGCCCCGCTCCACGTAGTCCTCGCCGGACTTCGTGAGGACGTGCCAGGCGACCGCCCCCATCCCGACGCAGACGAGCGCCAGGCCCGTGGAGAGGATGACCACGAAACGCGTGTTGACTCGCGAGGCCATGAATGATCCTTCGTGCTGCCCGGGCGGCGCCGGAGTCGCCGCCCCGCTCCCCCAGAGTCAGGAGTCGATCGTCGCCGTCCCGGCTGCGCCCCGCTGCTGGACCTCCGTCCAGTCGGGCACGCACCGCATGATCTCACCGATGAGGTCGTCGAGCAGGTCCGCCGCCTGCTCGGCGAACTCCTCCATGCTCGCGGCCTGGCTTCCCGTCACCTGAACCTTGCAGTAGAAGGCGTAGTCGCTGCGGAGGTCGAACGCCAGCGTCCGCACCTCGTTCGCCGTGGGCACCATCCCGCCGTTGGCGATGAAGAAGTACCCGGCGTACAGGCGGGACGACCCGTCGGGCGTCGAGAACTCGCTGACGTTCATCCGGAACGGGCGGTCGGGCGCGACGTTCGACGGCAGCCGGACGCGCCCGTTCGGCAGGTCGCTGTACCCGGGCCCGGCGAGGCGGACCGTGTACACCAGCCCGTCCTCTCCGCCCAACTCCGGCGGCACGCTCGGGTCGGGGTGCCACGTCGAGGCGTCCAGCGGGAGGGGGAGGACCTTCGAGAAGCTCGCCTGCTGCAGCCCGCCGCCGACGAAGCACCGCTCCGGGACGTGCGGGACGGTGTCGATCATCCCCGTGTAGTACGCGGCGTGCAGCGTGAGGCGGAGCGGCTCCTCCCCCTCGCCCCGCTGCTTGGCGTAGTGCCGCGTGACGTAGTTCGACGTCCCGAGGACCTCGACGATCTCCGGCGACTCCACCACGTCGCTGCCGACCCGCTGCCATCCCGGCGTCCGGGTGGGCAGCGCCGTGAGCTGCCTGTCCCCCGGGGGGTAGATCGGCAGCTTGTGCAGGTGCAGCCGGTACGAGCGGATCGCCGCCTGCATGCCCGTCGCCGCGGTGCCGAGCACAAGCACCGCGACCGCCGCGGCGGCACGGATGGGCCGGGGCCCGAACGCGACGACGGCGCCGGCCGCCGCGAGCGTCGCGACCCCGCCGAGCACGAGGAAGCCCCACGGCACCCCGCCGGCCAAATCGGGCGGAACCTGTGCGGCGAGCGGGAGGATCACGCGGCGCCCTCCTTCGGCTCCCGGACGACCTGCCGCAGGGCCCAGACGATCGCGCCGAAGAGCAGCACCGACGGGATGAGCAGGATCGTCCCGATCAGCGTGTGCGCGTCCCCGGCCGCGAGCGACGGGTTGTAGATCGACAGCAGCCCCAGCACGCCGACGCGCACGATGTTCATCAGCACCGCGACCGGGCCCGCGAGCAGGACGAGCAGCACGCGCTGCCACCACGCCGGGCAGGCGAGCACGGCCCAGGCCGCGGCCAGCGCGTAGAACGCCACCACCATCCGCATCCCGCTGCACGCCTCGGCGACGTTGAGGGGGATCACGTCCGCGCCGCGGAAGAGGGTGAGCGTGTTCCCCTCGACCGCGACCGAGAACCCGTCGCCCAGCAGGCCCCACACCGGCGCGAGCGCGCTGAGGAGGACGTACGAGCCCTGGCTGGCGATCAGCTGGAGCTTGAACGTGATCTCGAGCATGATCCGCTCGCTGATCGTGATCCCGAACGCCAGCATCGCGACCGGGACGAACAGGATCCGCATCACGCCGGGCCCGAGGACCAGCAGGAGGAGCCCGTAGAGCGTCAGCACGACGCTCATGCCCTGGATCATGTGGTTCTTGATGCCCACGACCGCGTAGAAGTACGCGAGGACGCCCAGCAGGAACGGGGCGAGGGCGGGCCAGAAACGCTCCGCCCGGACTTCCGCCAGCCGGTCCCGGCTGCGCCAGACGAGATAGCCGCTGATGAACGGGATGAGGTAGGCGTGCCCCCAGTCCTCCGGGGCGTTCCAGCTGTGCAGGTGCTGGCGGTCGAACCACCGGAAGAACACGCCGATGAAGGCCACCGCGAGCGCCCCCGCCGGCACGAGCACCGCCGGGTCGCGCAGGGCCGCCCCGGCCCGCGGCTGAGCCGCCGGGCGAGCGACACCGACCTTGGCTGGTCCGCCGACCGTGGACATCTCGCCGTCACCTCCGCCGCGTCCCGGATCCAGGGGAACCGCGGCGGCGCAGCGCTCCCGGGAGCGCCGCGCCGCCGACACCTACGACCGACCATCGCCCGCCGTTCGGAGAGAAGCGCGGGAACTTGACCGGCGCCGGTCCGTTGCCGGCGCAGCGCTCGCAACCGAGCCGGCGGGTCATTCGCCGAACCGGTTCGACGGCGGCGCGCCGAACACGTCGTTGCCGAAGTTCCGGTCCAGCAGGAACCCGAACCCGTAGCTCGCCCGGAACCCGTTCCGGATGACCGCCAGCGGCAGAGCCCAGAAGTGGGTGCCGACGTTGATGTGGTCGTTGTCCTTGATGTACACGTCCGGCATCGTGCCCTCGGCGATCGCCCGCAGGTTGAGCATGATCGTCGCCTGCTCGTTATCGCCCGTCATCCGCGTCAGGTCGACCCGCTCCGGGATGCCGATCGCCGACAGCCCGCCCGCGGAGGTGATGAGCCGCGAGAGCGTCAGCCCCTCCGCCAGGTTGTAGGCCCCCGGACGGGCGACCTGTCCGCCCACGTACACATTGCCGAACGGGGGCGGGGGCAGGCGGATCACGTCGCCCGGACGGATGACCACGTTGTACCGGGCATCCCCCCGCAGCAGCGGGTCCAGCGGGATGCGGATGATCCGCTGCGTCACGAGCGCGTCGGGCAGCGCCGCAGCGCCGTTCGCCGACGGCCTCGCCGACGGCGCGGGCGCCGGAACGGCCGCCTGGACCCACTCCCCGTTCAGGAAGAGCCACCGTGTGCGGCGCTCGGCCGCGGGGGCTTCCGGCCCGCCCGCCGCCACGCCGGGCGCGGAGGGTCGCCGCGGCTCGAGTTCGATCAGCGGCTCGGGGGCGTCCTGCGCGGCCTGCGCCGAACGCGGGCGGGCGTCCGGAGTCGGCGCCGCCTCCCCCGCCGGGCGGGAGAGTTCGTCGATGACGTCGAGCAGGTCCCCCGGTTCGCCGCCGGGCTCGCCCGGGCGGGTCTGCGGGATCTCCGAGCCGGCCGGGAGCGGGCCGCGTTCCTCCGTCAGCGGGACCTGGCGGATGACGTACAGGTACGGGATGTTCTCGTTGAACCCGCCGCCGGCCACGAGGGCTTCGAGCAGGCGGTAGTCGGCCGCGGGGATCCGGTACGGGCCGGCCGCGGCGACGGCGCCCATCAGGTAGTACGTCTGCTCGCGCCGCGACTCGACGACGAGGGAGACGAGCGGGTTCTGGATGAGGTTGGAGACGGCGTCGACGACCGCCTGGCGGGCCTGCTCCTCGGTCATCCCCGCGACGTGGACGCGCCCGATCTGCGGAACCTCGATGTATCCGTTCTGGTCGACGACCCGCGACAGCGTCGCCGGCTGGTCGATCACGAAGAGGTCCCAGACCGTCAGGCTGATGACGTCGCCGGCGCCGAGCCGGTACTGGACCGGCTGCACCTCGAGGTCCTCGGCCGTGACCTCCGTCACCTCGATGATCGTGTCCTCGGCGTCCTCGATGGGAGCCAGGCGTTCGAGGATCGGGACGCGGGTCGGCGTGCGCTCCCAGCGTCCCACCACGCTGGGATCGAGGTACGAGTCCCAGTGGGTGCACCCGCCGAGCATCCCTACCGAACCGCAGAGCCCCGCGAGGGCCGCCAGCGTCAGGCGCCGCGCCCGGGAATCAGCCGCACGATCCGAATGCTCATTGCCGAGTTCGACCATCGCTCTTCCTCTGCTCCGGCCGCCGCGCCGGGCCGCCCGACCCCCGCTCTGTGCGGTGGGAACCGGGCCGACACGGTACCAGTGCCCGCACCGCTGTCAACAGACCCCTCGGGCGCCCGCCCCCTCGGAGCGGGACCACGCCGGGGCGTCGGGGCGACAGCTTACCGGGCCTCGACCGAGCCTGCAGCCGCATATCGGCGAGCCGGGGGGGCGGCCTGAGCCGCAGGCGGCAGGAAGCGGGCCCGGCTCCGGGCGTCCGGCCGACGGAGGACCCTAGAGTCCCGGCCTATGCCAGACGCCGCTGCGCCGCACGGAGCCGCCGCCGGGGGAAACACAGCCACCGCGCGGACGCTCGCCCGCCATCCCAAGCCGCTCGGCGGCGATCCGCTCCGCAAGCTGCGCCCGACGGTCTCCTTGTCCGGCATGATCCTGAACAACCGGGAGCCGGTCGCCCACCTGCAGCAGAAGCGCAAGCCGGAGTGGCTCAAGGCCCGCGTCCCGGGCGGGGCGGCGTTCCGCGACCTCAAGTCCAACATCGACCGGCACAAGCTCCACACGGTCTGCCAGGAGGCTGGATGCCCCAATATGGGGGAGTGCTGGTCGCGGGGCGTCGCGACGATCATGATCCTGGGCGACACCTGCACCCGCTCGTGCGGGTTCTGCAACGTCAAGTCCGGGATCCCGATCGAGGTCGACCGGGACGAGCCCCGCCGCGCCGCGGAGTCGATCCGGCTGATGAACCTCAAGCACGTCGTGGTCACGAGCGTGAACCGGGACGAACTCCGCGACGGCGGCGCGAGCATCTGGGCCGACCTCATCTACCGCGTCCGGGAGTCGAGCCCGAACACCTCCATCGAAGTCCTCATCCCGGACTTCATGGGGCGTTGGGACGCGCTGCAGATGGTGATCGACGCCCGCCCGCACATCATCGCGCACAACGTGGAGACGGTGAAGCGGATGTACCCGGCCGTGCGTCCGAGCGCGCGGTACGAGCGATCGATGGAGCTGCTCCGGCGCCTGAAGGAGCAGGGCGTGGTCGCGAAGACCAGCATCATGGTGGGCATCGGCGAGCGTGAGTCCGAGGTCCACGCCTTCATGGACGACCTCGTGGCGATGACGAGCGACCACGGCGGGGCGCGGGATCCCTCCGACCCGTCCCGCGGCGATCCGTGCGACATCCTCACGATCGGGCAGTACCTGCAGCCGACGGTGAACCACCTGCCGATCCACCGCTGGGTGCACCCGGACGAGTTCGCCCGCTACGAGGCCGAGGGGCTGCGGCGCGGGCTCAAGGTCGTGCAGTCCGGCCCGCTGGTGCGGTCGAGCTACCTCGCCGACGCGCAGGCGGACAAGCTGACGGACATCCAGCAGACGCGCCGGGCGGACGCCGCCGCGGCCGCCGCGGCGGGCGACACCGAGAAGCTCGCCCGCGTCAACGCCCTCATCGGGCGCTGATCCGCCGGCTCCCTCCCGCCTTCCGCGCGGCGGGCCCCGCTCAGCTCTCCCCGCCCGTCCCGCACCCCTGGCGGAAGGCGCCGAGGAAGCCGAGCAGGTCGTTCACGTCGACCCCGCCGCTGCCGTCGAAGTCCGCCTCCCCGTTGCGGAAGGCGCCGAGGAAGGCGAGCAGATCGTTCACGTCGGCGGCGCCGCTGCCGTCCCAGTCGGCCGCACAGGCTTCGACCGCCGTCCCGTGCACGCGCAGCTCGGCGCCGCGGAGGACGGAGAGGTCCTGCGGCCCGCGGTCCGCCAGGTGCAGCGTCCACGTGCCGGCGGAGGACTCGTCCCAGTGCCGGACGGACGTGAAGACGTGGCCCGAGAGGCCGTGCTGGCTGTCCCACCGGCTCGTCGCGAAGACCGACCGCGTGCCGCTCGGGGCGGTCAGGCTGATCTCGAGGTCGCCGATGTACGTCGAGTCGATGCTGAGCACCAGCTCGACGGACTCGATCCGGATGTCCGCGTCCAGGTGCAGGGGCACCGAGACGCCCGCGGCGTTGTTGTCCGGCACCGCGATGTTGAACGACAGCGGCCCGGTCGTCGCCGTGACCTCCGGCCCGACGCTGGTCCACGCCGCGGCCTCGGCGACCAGCGCCGCCGCGTCCACGGCCCCGAAGCCGAACTTGTGGTTGACCCACCGCCCGGCCCCGTTGAGCTTCCAGTCGGAGTCGTTCGGGTCGTTCTTGCGGGCGCTGTTGACGAGCACGTGCTGCACGTCGCGCCAGGTCAGGTTCGGGTTCGCCTCGAGCGCCAGGGCGACCGCGCCCGCGACGAGCGGCGCGGCCGAGCTCGTCCCGCCGAAGTCCGACGTCGTGCTCGAGGAGGACCACGTCGTGGTGATCCCGCGGTCGTTGCCGTTCGAGTGCGCGGCGACGAGCACGCTCGAGCCCGGCTCGCTGTAGTACGACTCGTAGTCCCCGTCGCCGATCGCCGCGACGGCGATCGTGTACCGGCTGCTGGCGAGCGGGTCGTAGTCCACGCGGTCGCTGTACCAAGCCCCGTTGCCGCCCGCCCACACGAAGACGGTGCCGAGCCCGCCGCGCCCCGTCAGGGCGCCCTGTTCGAGCGCCGCCATCTCGACCGGCGAGGCCTCCCAGATGATCCCGACGTCGTCCGGGCCCCACGAGTTCGACTTGATGTCGTTCAGGTCGTTGCGGAAGGCGAACGCCGCCGCCGTCGTCGCCGTCGAGAGCGGCTGCCCGTCGAAGAACGCGATCTGCTCGCTCAGCCCCGCGTTGAACGCGAGCCCGACGCCGTACGCGCCGTTCGGCGCCGCGGCCGCCACGCCGGCGCACGCCGTTCCGTGGTTGTGCGCGTAGCCGTTGCCGCCGGCCGGGACGTACTGGCTCGCCTCCGGCACGTAGTTGGGCGCCAGGTCGGGGTGCGTCTCGTGCCACCCCCCCTCCGTGATGCCGATCGTCACGCCCGCGCCGGTGTAGCCCAGGTTCCACGCCCCGTCGGCGTTCACGTCCGCGATCGGCAGCAGGGTGTTCCGCAGGTGCCACTGCTGCGCGAGCAGCGGGTCCGTCGGCGCCGAACGGCGCACCGGGCGCGGGGCCGCGTCGGCCGAGACCGACCCCAGCTCCGCCCGCGGCGACAGCGCCTCGGCCACCCCCTGCGCCCGCCGGATCGTCCCCGCGTCGATCGCGAAGAACCCCTCGACCTCCGGCACCGCCCGCACCGGCAGGCGCCCCAGCCCAAGATCCCCCAGGGCCGCCGCGATCGCGCCCGCGTCCGTCGGCCCCACGATCACGTCGGACGTGACGGACCAGCGGACCTCCGCCTCCGCCCCTCCCGGCCCGCGCTGCCCCGCGCCCTTGGTCGCCCGGCTCATCGTGGCGAACGAGGCCCGGGCGTCCGGCTCCTCCACGGCGAGGGCGAGCCGGCGCCCGCTGGCGACGCGCAGCGCGAGCACCTCGCGACGGGCCGAGGCGGCCTCGACCCGCGGCGCGGGCGCAGGCGGAGCGGGCGGGAGCGCGGTCCACACGGGTGGGAGCATGGGCGGGAATCCTGTCTCTTCGGATCGTGTTCGGAACGGCGGCGCCGCCCGGGCTGCGGGGACGGCGTGAGTATGCCTCACAACCCGCTCGGGATCAACGGGTTCCGAACGGTCCGCGAAGGTATGCTCGGCCTGCTCCCGCACGCTCCCCCGGAGCCGCACGACCGATGGATCCCGCCCTCGTTCACAGCCTCGTCCGCCAGATCGAGCGGAAAGACCTCTCCACCGCGGCCCACACCTGGCGCGTCGTCCTCTATGCGCGGGCGCTGGCGGAGAACGCCGGTTATCCGACCTCGGAGATGCGGGGCATCACGCACGGGGCGGCTCTGCACGATGTCGGGAAGCTCGATATCCCCGACCACATCCTCCAGAAGCCCGCGACGCTCACTCCGGAAGAATACGAGATCATCAAGATCCACCCCGTATCCGGGTATGCACATCTCCTCAGACTCGGCGTGGAGGACGAGCCGATCCTCGATCTGGTCCTGTATCACCACGAGCGGTGGGACGGGCTCGGGTATCCGTACGGGCTGAAGGGAGATCAGATCCCGCTCGGAGCCCGGTTCTTCGCCGTGATCGACTCGTTCGATGCGCTGACCAGCGTGCGCCCGTACCGGCAGGAGGTGGGGGAGGCCGCCGCCGAGGCCGCGCTCGCCGAACTCGCGGCCGGCTCCGGCACCCGGTACTACCCGCAGGCGGTGGAGGCGTTCACCGGCCTGTTCCGCCAGGGGCGGCTCGACTACGTCCTGCACCACTTCAACGACGCCGCGGCGCTCCCGGAGTACCACCCGGACGCGGTCGGGACGCTGCCCCTTCCGCGACGCTGAATCACAGCCCGGCCATCTCGCGCAGGGCCGCGTCCATCTCCGGCGGCACAGGCATGACGCTCAGGCGCGGGAGCCGCACGAGGTCGAAGCCCGCGAACCGCGGGTCCTTCTTGATCTCCGCGAGCGTCACGCCGCGCCCCGCCTCGCGCACCGGCGCGACCTCGAAGAGCACGAACTTCGGCTCGTCGCCGACGCGTTCGCCCGCGTGCGCCGGATCCTCGTACGCCCCCTTGGTCACCCGGGCCAGGCCGGCGATCCGCTTCTCGTCGCCGGTGTGGTAGATGAGGCACTCGTCCCCCTTCCGCACCGATCGCATGTGCTTCATCGCCGCCGGGTTGGTGACGCCGTCCCACACGGTCCGCTTCTCGCGGGCGAGGTCGGCGTAGGCGTACACGCTCGGCTCGGTCTTGAGCAGCCAGGTCGTCATGGCGTCCGTCTCCCTCAGGTGCGCGTCACCACCATCACCGTCCGCATCGCCAGGCGCTCGCCCGGCTCCAAGGCGCGGACGCCCGTGTTCGTCCAGCCCTCCTCGAGGAGGTTGAACCCGTCGTTGAGCATCGTGACCGGCTCGGCGCAGAACCAGGCGAGCGGCCTTCCCGGGGCGGCCTCGGGCGTGAAGACCACCGCCTTCCCGCACGCCTCCGAAGACTCCATCCGAAGGGCGACGCCGCTCGCGGGCCACCGCACCTCGATCGGCCCGGAGAGCCCCTCGTACGCCGAATCCACCCCCGGGCTCCCGAGCGCCGAGCCCCGCGCGAACTGCACGGACGAGGGCGTCGCCTCGGCGGGCCCGGTCGGCAGGCAGCCGCGGGCGGGGAATTCGCCGCGGTTCGGCACGCTCAGCTCGACCGCGTCCTCGTGCGTCCAGAGCGTCCGCGGGAAGTAGGGGTGCAGCCCGAGCCCGGCCGGCATCGCCTCCGGACCGACGTTCTCCACGTCCAGCTCGATCGCGAGGCGGTCCGGGAACAACTCGTAGCGGACGGCGGACCGGAACGGGAACGGGAAGTTCACGTCCCGGTCGCCGCGCGAGTCGTACTCAAGACGGGCGTGCACCGGCGAGCGGTCGGTGATCGACCACGCCCGCCGCCACCCCACGCCGTGGATCGCGGTCCCGTCCGGCCAGTTCGGCCGCAGGCGGTGCTCGCGCCCGCGGAACCGGAAGCTCGCCCCGCGGATGCGGTTGCACCACGGGGTGAGGAGAAAGCACCCCAGCTCCCCCGGCCCGGACGGCTCGGCCGGGGCCCGACGCAGCAGCGGGTAGCGCCACCCGAGGGGGCCGGCGAGGGAGAAGTCGGCGATCCCGGCGCCGATCTCGGGCGCGATCGTGACCGAAAGGTCCCCGGCGGACATGGTGAACGGAGGCATCGGGGCGAGAATAGCTCTCGCGCGGCGCGGGCGTGCTTTCGTCCCGGGGCGGCCCCGGGCGTGGTTCTCGGACCCCATCGCGATGACCGCCGCGCGCACGCGTCCGGCGATGCGGGCGGCAGGCCCGGACGCAGGGATGGGCCCGCCGCGCCGCCGCCCGATTCGTTCCCCGGATCTTCACCCGCCGCGCGGGGCGACCGATATCGCCGTGGGACGCCCGTCACGGCCGGAGGTCGGCGGGCGGTCGAGGCTGGAGGCGTGACCGGATGGACCGCGCGGGCTCAGACGAGGACCAGCGACACGGCGATGCCGTCGCCGCCCAGGCCGCGGACGCCGGTGCGCCGGCGCCGCAGGGCGACGACATCCTCTCCGTGATCGAACAGGTGGAGTCGCAGCTCCAGGCGCTGCGCCGGTCGCAGCGCGAGCGGCGAGAGGCGGACCAGGCCCTGGATCGCCGCGAGGCGGCGATCGCCGAACGCGAACGGCTGTGCGAGAGCCAGCTGGCCGACGCCCAGGCCCGCCTGCGCGACGCCGAGGAGGCTTCCCGCCGCAGCGCCGAGGAGGCCGAACGCCTCGCCCGGGAGGCGGAGCGGATCGCCGAGGAGCGCCGGACGCTCGAGGAGGAGGCCGAGGCGGGGCGGGTTCGCGCGGAGGAGCTGCGGGCTCGGGACGAGGCGCTCGCCGAGCGCGAGCGACGCATCGAGGCGGCGCAGGCGGAGCTGGAGAACGCGCGGCAGGAACTCGCGGCCCGGGAGACGGAGGCGGCCGCGGCGATCGAGGCGGCGGAGGAGGCCCGCCGCGAACTCGAGGCCGCCCGCGACGAGGCGGGCCGTCTCCGGGAGGAGTTCGAGGCCCGCACCGGGGAGTGGGACGAGCAGCGGCGGATCCTGGAGCACACGCTCGACCACGCGAAGCGGAAGGCGGCCGAGGATCTGGAAACGGCCCGGCGCGAGGCCGCCGGCGTGGCGGAGCGCGTCGAGTCGCTCGAGGCGGAACTCGCCGGGGCGCGGGGGGAGGTCGCCGACCGCGACGAGCGTCTCGCGGCCGCGCAGCGGGAGACCGAGGCGCTGGGGCAGCGGCTGCGGGAGGCGGAAGGCGCGCTGGCCGCGGCCGAGGAGCGTGCGGCGCAGCTCGAAGCCGCCGTCGCGTCCTACGAGGAGGCTCGCTCGGAACTCGAGCAGAACGCCGCCGCGGCCGAGGAACGCCGCTGCGCCGCGGAGGCCGAGCTGGGCGAGGAACGCGAACGCGCCGCGGCCGCGCGGGAAGACCTGGAGAGCAAGCTCGAGATCGCGAAGGAGAAGATCCGCGAACTCGCGGCCGCGCTGCAGGTGCAGATGGAATCCGCCACGGGCGGCGACGAGCGCGTCGCGGAGCTGGCGGGCGAGGTCGAGGCGCTGCGCGGGAGCCTCGCGGAGAAGGACGCCCGGATCGCGGAGGCGCAGGCGGAGCGTGCCCGCCTGGAGTCGCAGGCCGAGGAAGCCGCGGCCGCGCTCTCCGCCGCCGAGGCGAAGCTGCAGGAGGTCGAGGCGGCCCTCGCCGCCGCGGAACGCGGTGCCGGTTCGGCGGAGGCGTTCGGGGACGAAGCCTCGGCCTCGTCCG
>CAYMFP010000054.1:0-6956 GCA_964389385.1 uncultured Phycisphaeraceae bacterium
GGGGGGGGGGGGGTGGGGGGGCGGCGCTGGCGTTCGAGCGCGACGCCTCGGACCTCACGCCCGAGCGTCGCCGGGACCTCGCCGCCAGCTTCCAGCGGGCGGCCGTCCAGGCCGTGATCCTGAAGCTCACGCGCCTGCTCGACGAGCGCCCGCACGCCAAGGCCGTGGTGGTCGGCGGCGGCGTCTCCGCCAACTCCCGCCTCCGGGCCGAACTCGCCGCGCTGGCCGGCGAGCGGGAGCTGCTGCTGGTCGTGCCGCCGATGCGGTACTGCGTTGACAACGCGGCCATGATCGCCGGGCTCGCGTATCCCCTGCTCCGGGCGGGCGAGGAGAGCGGGCTGGATCTCGTCCCCGTCCCGACCACCGCCTGCTGAACCCGCGTCGGATCGATCCGTACTGGTTGCCTGCGCCTTCCGCCGCTTGCGTCCGCCCGGCGCCGGGTGCGAAGATGGTGGCGAAGCCCGCGCGCCAGGAGTCGACCCCATTCCCTCCGCTCTGATGTTCGATCCATTCCTGGACTCGAAGCGCCCGGCCGACTGGCCGGTCCACCCGGCCGCCCTCTCCGACGAGGACCTCCTCAAGCAGTGCCGCATCGGGCGCGACCGCGGCTCCGGGCCCGGCGGGCAGCACCGCAACAAGGTCGAGACCACCGTCGTCCTCACCCACGAGGCGACCGGGATCTCCGTCCAGGCCGGCGAACGCCGCACCGCCCGCGAGAACATGCAGACGGCCCTGCGCCGCCTCCGCCGCGCCCTGGCGGCCCGGCACCGCCTCCCCGTCCCGACCGGCGAGGCCCGGACCGAGACCTGGCGCCGGCGCACCCAGGGGCGCCGCCTCGTCGTCTCCGAGCGGCACCAGGACCACCCCGCCATGGTCGCCGAGGCGATGGACATGCTCGCCGCGACCGGGTGGGAGCCGCGCAAGGCGAGCCGACGCCTGCTCGTCAGCCCGACGCAGATCGTCCGCCTCGTCCACGAATGCCCCGAGGCGTGGACCGTGCTCAACGAGGAGCGTCGCCGCCGCGGCCTGCATCCGCTCAAGTGAGCGTGATGGCAAGGGGTCGGATCGCGGACGGAGCGCAGGGCCGGGAGCGAGGCCTTCTCCGCCCCTCATCTGCCATCTGCTGATCGGCTCTCTGCGATCTGACCGTCCTCAGTCCCCATGCCGCTGGCGCAGCCGCGTGCTGAGGCGGGCCATGAGGTGGGCGCGCTCCAGCTCGTCGATCCAGTCCTGCAGCGTCGCGGCGATCTCGTCGTCCGGCACCGGCGCCCCGGGGAGCGGGCACGACGGGCCGAGCTGCCGCTGCGCGATCGCCCGGTAGCGCGAGAGCGTCCGGTCCCCGGCCAGGGCCAGGAACTCGAAGTCCTCGTTCAGGAGGAAGACGGTCGGCACCCGCAGCCCGCCGCAGATCCGCACCCGCTCGGCCAGCTCCAGGTTCTCGTCCCGGTCGAGGAACCGCACCTTCAGGCGCTCGGGGTTCGCGGCCTCGGCGTGCCGCAGGAACGGGAGCTGCTGCACGCAGTCCCCGCACCAGGTCCCCGAGATCGCCAGCACGTGCAGCGTCCGGCTGAACGAGGCGAGCAGCGTCCGCTGCGGCTCCGTGAGCTTCACGCGCTGGTCGAAGGCGTGCCAGTTCTCCTGGTGCTCCGGCTTGCCCGTCGCCACGTACGGCTCGTACGCGAGGGCACGGTCGAAGGCGTCGCGAAGCACGTCCGGCGTCAGCATCGGCATCTCCTCCCGCGGCCGGGCCGCGGCGGGCGTCGTACATACAGATGAACGGGGGCGGAACCCGGGCACCGCCTCCCCCGGCGTGCAGCCAACCCCCGCACCCCCTCCGGCATTCCGACCCCACCCCACTCCGTCCCGCCTCACCCCTCACCCCCACCCTACTCCGCCGCCCTGCGCCATTCCGGCTCCGGCCGAACGGCCGTTCCCGGTCCCCGGGCTCGTACACTCGCTCCCGGAGGTTCAGCATGCCGCGGTACGAGTACCGGTGCGAAGCGAACGGGCGGGTGGTCGAGGTCACGCACGGGATGAGCGAGCGTCTGGAGACCTGGGGCGACGTGCGCCGGCTCGCGGGGATCGAGCCCGACGCCACGCCCGACGCGGCCCCCGTCGAGCGGCTCGTGAGCCTCAGCTTCGTCGCCGGCGCCGCCCGTTCCGAGGGCGCGGCCCCGCACACCTGCGGGCGTCCCGGCTGCTGCCGCGCCGGCTGAACCCCGGCGCGCGCCGGTTCCCGAGCGCCCGGCCCGCAACCGACGCGGGCCGGGCGCTTCGCGCTCGCGTCGGAACGCCGCGGCCCGGCCGCCCCCGGTGCGCCCCGCCCCGGCGCGCCCCCTTTCCCGCGGCCGGACCCCTACACTCCGCCTCCCCGGCATCCCCGATCCCCAGGCGCCCCCTCAGGAACGACCCGGCATGGACCTGCGATCGCTCATCCCCCTCCTGAACGAGCCCCTCCTCCTCGGGCAGATCCTCGTCTCGCTCGTCGTCGCGGGCGTGATGGTCCACGTCATCCTGCTGACGGTCGCCTACCTCATCTACCTCGAGCGCAAGATCTCCGCCTACATCCAGGACCGCCTGGGGCCGAACCGCGTCGGGTTCGACTTCGGCATCCCGCAGCTCAAGTTCCTCCGCGGCGCCCTCGGGCTCGGGCAGCCCCTCGCCGACGGGCTCAAGTTCCTCCTCAAGGAGGACTACGCCCCCCGGAACGTCGACAAGATCCTCTTCACCCTCGCCCCCATCGCGATCATCGCCCCCGCCCTGATCGGCTTCCTCGTCATCCCCTGGGGCGGGGTCTGGATGATGCCGGAGTTCGAGATCCTCGGCGTCGCCGTCGGCGGCGGGCCCGTCGTCATCGCCGGCGCGGCCGTGAACATCGGCATCGTCTACCTGCTCGCCGTCGCGGCCGTCGGCGTCTACGGCGTCGCCATCGGCGGCTGGGCGTCGAACAGCAAGTACAGCTTCCTCGGCGGGCTCCGGGCCACGGCCCAGATGATCAGCTACGAGATCCCCCTCGGGCTCTCGCTGCTCGCCGCCCTGCTCGTCGTCGGCTCGATCATCCCGACGCAGATCGTCCAGTACCAGGTGCAGCACGGCTGGCTCATCATCGCGCAGCCCCTCACCGCGACCGTCTTCTTCATCGCGATCCTCGCCGAGGCGAACCGCGCCCCGTTCGACAACGCCGAGGCCGAGCAGGAACTCGTCGGCGGGTACCACACCGAGTACTCCTCGATGCGGTTCGCCCTCTTCTTCCTCGCCGAGTACGCGCACATGATCACGAGCTGCGCGTTCTTCACCCTGCTCTTCCTCGGCGGCTATCACCTGCCCATCGGCTGGATCGTCGGCGAGGGGCACTGGTTCAGCCCGGAGGCCGTCGGCCTCGGCGCCGCCGTCGCCAAGACCGTCGTCTTCTTCGGCAAGGTCGTCCTGCTCATCTGCTTCCAGATGGTCATCCGCTGGACGCTGCCGCGCCTCCGCTACGACCAGGTCATGATGCTCGGCTGGCAGACGCTGATCCCCCTCGGTCTGGCGATCGTCGTCACGATCAGCGTCATGCAGTACCTCGGGCTGACCGCCTGGTACTGGCTGCTGCTCGCCAGCATCCTGCTCACCGCGGCCCTGTTCTTCGTGCAGGGGGTCATCCGCCCCGAGAGCGGCAACCACCGCGTCCCGCTCCACGGCTCGCGGTTCAGCCCCATCCCCGGGTCGCGCGTCGTCACCCAGAGCCAGGAGCCCCTCGCCCTGGAGGACCACCCCATCCGGTCCACCGCCTTCGGGACCGGCGCCGGCAGCGCCGCGCCGGAACTCGGCTCGCCCCGGACCGCCTGACGCGCGCCACCGGCCGCCCGGAAGGTCCGATCATCGCGCAAGTGTCGTCCGGACCGGGGTTTGGCTGTAGACTCCCCCCGGATGCTCTCGCACGACCCCGTCCTCCCCGAGTGGTTCGTCCTCCCGCTGGCGCTCTTCGCCGCGGCCGTGGCCGGGCTGCACCTGATGCTCCTCCAGGAGGCGGACGTCCCCTCCTCGCGCCGGCGCATCCGCACCGCCAGCGGGCTCATCACCCTGCTCGTCATCCCCCTGGTCGCCTACCTCTTCGGGATCGTCAGCCCGGCCGAGCGGCGGGCTTTTCTCCTCGCCTCGGGGGCCACCGTCGGCCTCCTGTTCATCATCGTCCTCCTCGCTGGGGTGGACATCGTGGACAGCCTCCGCCTCGTCGCGGCCGAGCGTCGGGCCCATCGCGAACGCCTCCGCTCGCTCCGCGTCGAACTCCGCCGCATCGTCTCCGACGCCCGGCCGCCCCGTCCTCTGCCGGGCGCGGGGCGCGGCGCTTCCGCGGACCTACCCTTCCGCCCCGATGCCCCGGGCGATGACCGAAGCAGTTGAGCCGCGCGTCGCCGCCCCGGGCGCCCCCGTCCCCGGGCCGGTCGGGCGTCTGCTCGCCCGCGTCTACCTGGCCGAAGCCCTCCGCCGATCCCGCCGCTTCGACGCCGGGCGCGGCGTCGTCCGGATCGATCGCCCCGTCATCAGCGTCGGGAACCTCTCCGTCGGCGGCACCGGCAAGACGCCGATGGTCCGCTGGGTCCTGCGCGTGCTCGCCCAAGCGGGGCGCACGCCGGCCGTCGCCATGCGGGGCTACCGCTCGCGCGACGGCGTCTCCGACGAGGCCGAGCTCTACCGCGGCGAGTTCCCGGACCTGCCCGTCGTCGCCCGCCCCGACCGGCTCGAGGGCCTGATCGCCATCTTCGCCACCGAGGCCGGCGAACGCGTCGACACCGTCGTCCTCGACGACGGCTTCCAGCACCGCCGCATCGCCCGCGACCTCGACCTCGTCCTCGTCGACGCCACCCGCTCCCCGTTCGAGGACGACGTCCTCCCGGCCGGGCGCCTCCGGGAGCCCGTCGCCGCGCTCCGCCGGGCCCACGCCGTCGTCATCACCCACGCCGAAGCGGTGGGGGAGCGGGAACTCGCCCGCCTCGGGGAGCAGATCGAGCGGGTCGCCGGCCGCCCCCCGATCGCCGCCTGCGGGCACACCTGGGCCCGCCTCGCCCTGCACGGGCCGGACGCCTGCGACCACCACCCCGTCGCCTGGCTCCGCGGGCGGACCGTCCTGCCCGTCTGCGGCATCGGCAACCCCCAGGCGTTCCTCGCCCAGCTCGCGGCCGAGGGCGCCCACCTCCTGCCCCCCAAGGTCTACGCCGACCACGCCGCCTACCCGCCGCGCCGCGTCGCCGCCCTCGCCCGCCGCACGGCCGGCGCGGAGGCGATCGTCACCACGGCGAAGGACTGGACCAAGCTCCGCGACAGCGCCCGCGACCTGCCCGTGCCCGTCGTCGTCCCCGAACTCGGGCTCACGCTCTTCCGGGGCGGCGACGCCCTGCGGGAGCGGGTGATCGAGGCCGCCCGCGGCGACGCCGCGTGAGGGGAGCGTCCCCGCACCTACGCTCCCCGGGAGACACCGCCCGCATGGAACGCCTGCTGCAGCACCTCGCCTCCTGGAAGCCGTTCACGGCGCTCGTCGTCGGCGACTTCATGCTCGACGAGATGTGGTACGGCGACGCCGAGCGTCTCTCCGCCGACGCCCCGGTCCCGGTGCTGCACGTCAAGCGGCGCGAGCACAACCCCGGCGGGGCCGCGAACCTCTGCCTCGACCTCGCCGCCATGCGCGGGCGCGTGCTCGCCTTCGGCGTCGTCGGCGCGGACCCCGAGGGCCGCCTGCTGCGCGACTGCCTCGCCGACCGCGGCGTCGACCCGCTCGGGCTCATCGAGGACGAGCAGCGCCCGACCACCGTCAAGCGGAACCTCATCGGTCTCGCCCAGGCCCGCCACCCGCAGAAGATGTTCCGCGCCGACTTCGAGAGCAAGGCCCCGCTCTCGGACGAGGCGGTCGAGCGCCTCCTCTCGGCGATCGAGGCGCGGATCGACGAGGCCGACTGCGTCTGCATCGAGGACTACGCCAAGGGCGTCTGCTCGGAGCGCGTCTGCCGCCGCGTGGTCGACCTCGCGCGAGAGCGCGGCAAGCCGGTCTTCGTCGATCCCGCGGCCGTCGCCGACTACGCCAAGTACCGCGGCGCGACGACCATCACGCCCAACCGCACCGAGGCCGAGCGGGCGACCGGGCTCACGACCGACGGCTCCGGGGACGCGCGGCACAACGCCGCGCTCGCCGCCGCCCTGCTCGCCGACCTCGCGCTCGAGTGCGTCGTCCTCACGCTCGACCGCCACGGCGCCCTGCTCCTCGAGCCGGACTCGGGGCCGGTCTCCGTCCCGACCGTCGCCCGCGACGTCTACGACGTCACCGGCGCCGGCGACATGTTCCTCGCCGCCCTCGCCGCCGCCCGCTGCAACCGGATGGGCTGGACCGACGCCGTCCGCTTCGCCAACGCCGCGGCCGGGCTCGAGGTCGAGGTCTTCGGGTGCGTCCCGATCCCCCTCGAGAAGATCCACGCCGAGCTGCTCCGCCAGCGCTCGCGCAACCACGGGAAGGTGCGCACGCTCGACGAGGTGCTCATCGAGGCCGCGGCCGTCCGGGCCCAGGGGCGGAAGGTCGTCTTCACCAACGGGTGCTTCGACGTGCTGCACGCCGGGCACGTGGCGCTGATCGACGCCGCCGCGGCGCTGGGCGACTTCCTCGTGGTCGGCCTGAACAACGACGCCTCGGTCCGCCGCCTCAAGGGCGAATCGCGCCCCGTGAACAGCCAGGACGACCGGGCCCGCGTGCTCGGCGCCCTCGCCGGCGTCGGCGCGATCGTCCTCTTCGGAGACGAGGACGACGACACCCCGCTCGGGATCATCCGCGCCCTCCGCCCCGACGTGCTCGTGAAGGGCGCGGACTACACGGTGGAGACGGTGGTGGGGGCCGACATCGTCCTCGACGCCGGCGGGCGCGTGGAACTCGTCGAACTCATCGAGGGCCGGAGCACGACGCGCACGATCGAGAAGATGCGGAGCGCGTGATG
>CAYMFP010000054.1:7056-13413 GCA_964389385.1 uncultured Phycisphaeraceae bacterium
GATGTTCAGCGTGCGGCCTCCGGGCAAATCCACAAACGCGTTCGCGGCGTCTGCGATCCGCACCTCTGCCGTCTGCTATCTGCCGTCTGCTATCTGTCCTCTCGCCAGTCCACCACCACCTTCCCGAACTGCTCCTGCCCCTCGATCCGCTCGTACGCCTCCCGGCACGCCTCGGGCGTGAAGACCCGGTCCACGACCGGCTTCAGGAAGCCGCCGCGGAAGAGGCTCGTCACCTCCCGGAACTCCGCGTTCGTCCCCATCGTCGAGCCGAGGATGCGGAGCTGGTTCCAGAAGATCCGGGCCAGGTCCGTCGTCGCGTCCGGGCCGGTCGTCGCGCCGGGCGTCACGTACGTCCCGCCCCGGGCGAGGCTCTTGATGCACGAGAGGTGCGTCGCCTTGCCGTTGGAGTCGACCGCCAGGTCCACGCCGCGCTTGCCCGTCCACGCGCGGACCTCGCGCGACCAGTCCTGGCCCTCGTCGAGCACGCACAGCTCGGCCCCCAGTTCCTTCGCCCGCTCGAGCTTCCACCCGCGCCGGCTCGTCACCGCCACGCGGCACCCGAAGTGCCGGGCGATCGCCAGCGCGCTCGTCGCCACGCCCCCGCCGATCCCCGTCACCAGCACCGTCATCCCCGGCTTCAGACCCGCCTTCGTCACCATCATCGACCAGGCCGTGAGCGACGTCAGCCCGAACGCCGCGGCCTCTAGCGGATCGGCCTCGCCCACGTCCGCCAGGTTCGCGGCCGGGCAGGTAAACCTCTCCGCGTGCGCCCCGAAGTGGTGCTCGCCGATCAGCTCGTACTCGGGCGCGAGCGTCGAGCCCGGCGGATCGTCCGGGCGCACGCGTTCCGGCTGCGCCACCGCCGCGTTGTAGATCACCCGCCGCCCCACCCAGGCCGGGTCCACCCCCTCGCCGACCGCCTCCACCACGCCGCACCCGTCGCACCCGGAGACGCGCGGGTACTCCAGGCTCAGCCCCGGCACGCCCATGCCGACCCACAGGTCCATGTGGTTGAACGCGCTCGCGAGCGTGCGCACGACGGCCTCGCCGGCCCGCGGCGGGGCGGGGTCGGGCCAGTCGGTCCGCAGCGCAACGTTCGGGGCGACGGGGCGTCCCTGCTTCTCGACGACGATCGCTCTCATGCCCGCAGCCTATCCCGGACGCCGCGGGCCGGCGCGGTCAGCGCTGCGAGCCCGCGTCCCCGGCGCGGAGGAAGCGGGAGGCGTCGAGCCCGAAGGGGCGCTGCGTCAGCTCGCCGGCCCCGCCGAACAGCCGGGCGTACCGCAGGCTGAACTCCCGCTGGTTGCCGCTCTCGAGCATCGCGCGGAAGCCGACCGGGCTCGCCTGCCCGCCGTTCGAGAGTTCCGCCCGCGTGAGCAGGTAGATGTTCTCCGCCTCGGCCGTGGCGGTGGCCGCGAGCGTCGCCACCTCGCCCTGCCCCAGCGCGTTCTGCCGCAGGGCCGATTCCATTAGCGAGAGGATGTCGCCGGAGAAGGCGAGCAGCTCGCGGGTCGCCTCGCGCCCCGGCATGCTCCCGCCGGCCTGGAGGAGGTTCTGCCGCGCGATCTCCGCCGCCCGCACCACCGCCCGGAGCGCCGCCGCGTCGAGCGCCGCCGCGTCGAGCGCCCGCACCCGGGCCCCGAAGTGCTCCCCGATCGCCCGCAGCGCCGCGTCGCGCAGCCCGGGGATGCGCGAGTCCGGGACCTGCGCGGCCTTGGCCAGCGCCCGCACCCGCGTGTCCGCGAGCAGCGTGTCCGATTCCTCCGGGATGCCGGCGCCGATCCGCTGCGCCAGCCCGACCGCCCGCTCCGGCGTCAGGCCGGTGCCGACCAGCGCCAGGATCTCGAAGACGCGCTCGCCGCGCGTCACCGCGAACAGGCGCGTCGCGTCGTCCTCGGACGCCAGCTCTTCCTCCAGCCGGCGGACCGCGTCCTCCGTCGCCAGCTCGCCGAGCAGGGCGAGGCCGACGATGCGCTCCGTCGGGTCCTCCGACTCCAGCAGCCGGTCCAGCGTCTCCTGGAGCGCCCGCCCGTAGGCCTGGCGGAACGCCACGCTCGCCTGCCGGTTCTCCAGCGGCTCGACGAGCGCCGCCCGCGAGCGGCGGATCGCGCTCGCGTCGCCGCCGAAGAGCCCGTCGGCGTGCGCCTGCACGTACGCCGCCAGCTGCTCCTGCTGGGACGAGGAGATGGTGGGCGAGGTGATCGTCGAGCCGGGGATGGTCTGGATCTGCGCCGCGGCGAGCCCGGACGGCAGCAGCAGCCCCGCCGAGACGACCAGCAGGCGGGCGAGGCGGGGCACGGTGCGGCGGCGGTTGGGAGATTGGGGCAAGGCCGGTCCTCTCAGGATCGCCCACGCCCGCGGGACGGGCGATGGGGCGGGAAGGTCTCCCCCCGGCGGCGCGGCCGCTCGGGGCTGGCTCTCCCCGGTTTCGCATCGTTTCCCGGTCGCCGGGCCGGTCCTCGGCCCGCCCCCGGGGGAGCGGAAGTGTACGGGATCGCGGGCCCGCCGGCCTCGCGCACCCGCCCCTCCGTCAGTACACCTCCAGGAACACCCGGCGCGTCGGGCGCACCTGCTTGTTGAGCATCGAGCGGTCCCAGCGGAGCACGTCCTCGGCGATCGTCGGATCCACCGTCAGGTACTGCTCCAGGGCCGGCGGGCTCAGCAGGAGCCCGAGCTTCTGGAAGATCCCGACCTCCATCCCCGCGACCCCGCAGATGTACAGCAGCGCGCGCTCCGAACTCAGCAGCGGGGCGATCTCGTCGCGGTGCGTCTCCAGCCGGTCCTGCACGTACATCTTCGTGTGCGCGTCGGTCTGGTGCTCGCGCGAGAGGGCGGTCAGGTATCTGAAGTTGGGGTGCTCCTCCGCCAGGCGCAGGAACTCGTCGTGGTAGAGCAGGTCCGTCGCGTACGGAGAGCCCATGACGAGCCAGATCCTGGAGTCCGGGCTGTGGGAAGGCCCCTGCTCCAGCAGGTCGTAGATCATCCCCCGGAACGGGGCGATTCCGGTGCCGGTAGCGAAAAAGACGTAGTCGTGGTTCTGCGGGACCGCCGGGAGCAGGAACCGCTTCCCGTGCGGTCCGGTGATCCGCACCTCGTCGCCCACCTGCAGGTCGCAGAGGTAGTTGCTCGCGACCCCGAGGAAGAGGCGGTGCGTCTCCCAGTGCTCGTCGATGGTCCGCTTGACGGTCGTCGCGATGACGTCGCCCGGGCGCTTACCTTCCGCCCGCTCGCCGCGGGTCGGGGAGGCGATCGAGTACAGGCGCTGCGCGTGCGGGCGCCCGCGTTCGTCCGTGCCGGGCGCCAGGACGCCGAAGGACTGCCCCGGGCGGAAGTGCCCGGCCATCGGGGTCCCGGAGACGTCGATGGAGACATGGCGCACGAAGCCGGCGGACTTGCGCGAGGCCGTGCAGATCTGGCTCGAGACGACGACGCCGACCCCCGGCTGCTTCGGCGGACAAAGGGCCATCTCCACCTTCGGCAGCTCCGGCACGCCGGGCGGCTGGGCGCGGCGGAGGGCGGACGGAGCGGCGGTGTCGGCGGCTTCGGGACCGGTCATGGCGGATTGTCGCCCGTCGCTGCGGCGAGGCCACCCGATCCCCGAGGACCGGGGCAACTTCCCTGCGAGAAAGGCTGTGCGCGAGGGACGCCCGGCGGGGGGATCACTCGACCGGCTCGGAGGCCGGCGTGCCGGCGAGGCGTTCGAGCTGCGCGGCCGTCTGCTCCGCGAGGTCGCTCGAACGCCCGCGCCCGAGGCGGCGGACCGTCTCGGCGGCCTGGGCGAAGCCCTCCGAGGCCTGCTGGCGGAACTCATCGGCCTGGGCCCGCGCTTCCTCGGCCGCCTGGCGGTAGGAGCCCGCGGCGGCGAGGGCCGGCTCGACGCCGGCGAGTTCGGTCAGCGCGTCGGCGTAGGCGGCGAGGGCCGCGGCGGCGGCGAGGCGCGTCTGGGCGAGCGAGCGCTGGAGCGAGGCCTGCGTGGCGGGCCCGGCGCTGGCGTTGCCGGCGGCCCGGGCGGCGCCGAGGGCCTCATCCAGCCGGCGCAGGGTCTCCTCGCGGGCGGAGGCGAGCGGGCCGGTGCGGAACGCGGCGAGTTCGCCGGCCGCGTCGCGGATCTGCTGCTCGATCTCCGCCGCGGCGGCGCGGGCCTCGTTCGCCTGCTGGCGGGCGGCCTGCTCGCGTTCCTGGGCGGCGGCGACGGCCTGCTCGATCAGCCCCACCTGGCGGTCGAGACGCTCCCGCTGCAGGCGGAGTTCGTTCGCCTCGGGGTGCAGGTTGGCGAGCTGCGCGTCGATCAGCCCGGCCTGGAGTTCCAGCCGGTCGGCCTCCCGCGTGAGTTCGGCGATCCGCGGGGAGAGTTCCGCCGCCCGCTGGGCCCCGGAAGCGTCGGCCTCCATCCGCAGCTCCGCGGCCCGGGTCCGGCTCTCGGCGGCGCGGGCACGGAGCGCGGCGGCCTCGTCCTCCAGATCCGCGATCTCGGCGTCGACCTCGGCCCGCCGGGCGTCGACGCCGGCCATCTCTTCCTCCCGCTGGGCGCGGAGGTCGGCGAGTTCCCGGAGTTCGGTCTCGGCCGAGATCGCGGCGAAGGCGTCCGCGAGGGCCGCGTGCTTCCGGTAACGGGCGAGGAGCCCGAGCAGCACGCGCTGCTGGCGGGTGGCCTCGTTCTCGAGTTCGATCAGGTGCGTCTGGTCGATCGCCGCGGCGCCCGCGAGGGCGGTCGCCTGGACGGCGCGGACGGCCTCGATGCCGGGCTCGTCGCCGTTGGAGACGGAACGCAGATCCTGCGCGATCTGGGTGTACGCGCCGGCCGCGGGCTCGTCGTCGCCGCCGGTGCGGGCGGGGACCGCGGCGAGCCGGCGGTTCGCTTCGACCAGCGCCTCGCGAGCGGGGTAGTCCCGCTCGCAGCCGACCAGGGCCGCGGCGGGAAGCCCGGCGAGGACGAGGAGGGCGAGGCGGGTGTGGCGTCCGTTGGTCTTCATGAGGGGCACCTGGAGGCGTCGGTCGAGCCGGCGCCGTCTGCTCTGCGTGTCGTCGCTCCGCCGGACCCGTCCCACCCCCGGTCCGCGGGCGGGCAATGTAGCCGATCCGGGCCGGGACGGCACGTCCGGGTCAGCGATCCTGCCGTCCGACCTCTCCCGGCTCCGGGGGGGTGAAATGGATCCCGTAGGAGGGGCGTGGGGTGTACATGGAGGAGATCCACTGGACGGCCGCCCGGAATCCGCGTTCGTTGGGGGTCCGGAAGATCGGGCGGAACCGCCCGCCGACGGGTCCGCCGACCTCCGGGTGGGGGTAGGTGCTGACCTCGCGCGGCAGCGTCATCTGGAGCAGGCGGGAGTCCGCCGGGCGTTCGTAGTTGATCAGCGGCTCGCCGTCGGCGAAGCGGAACTGGTCGAGGATGTAGAGGTTGGTGTAGACGGTGGCGTCGGTGTTGCGGGCCTTGCGGCGGAGGTAGAGCCGCCCGGCCTGCTGCCCGCCGTGGCATTCGAAGGTGGCGCAGCGGTTGACGAGCCAGGTGGAGTGGACGTCGCGGCGGAAGGTCTGGATCGCGGGCGGGTCGTCGTGCACGCGCACGAGCGGGTAAAGCTCGCGGGCGCGGAGCTGGAAGAGGAGGCGGAGGATGTCGCGGGCCGGGGCGCGGTAGAGGGCGTCGCGTCCCTGCCGGGTCTGCGGCATCAGCTCGTGGTTGCCGTAGAGGTCGACGAGGCGGTCGATCAGCTCCGGCGGGATCGTGACCGTTCCCGGGCGGCGGAGGTCGAGTTCGAAGATCCGGATGGCGTTGATGTCGTCGTCGCTGAGGGCGGGGAAGGTGGCGAGTTCCTCGATGCGTTCCCGGTCGCGGGTCCGGATCGCCGAGGCCGGCTCGTCCGGCGGGCCTTGGCGCCGGCGTTCCTCGAGGCGGACCTGGCTGCGGAGCAGACGCTCCATGTCGATCGCCCGCTCGTTGTAGGGCTCGAGGACGAGGGCGATCCGCACCTCGTCGAGGGCCTCCTGGTAGCGGCGGCGCTCGATGAGCCAGTTCGCGAGCTGCACCCGCCCGGCGGCGTCGTTGGGAGCGATCTGCTCCCGCATGCGCTGATATCGGACGTCCACGGGCTCCAGGATCCGCATCGCCCGGACGTCCTTGCGATCGAACGGCGTCGAGACGCCGCTGATCTCCAGCACGACCCGTTCGGGCGTCTCGTCGAGCAGGAAGCCCGAGATCTGGCGTCCGGACATCAGCAGGAGCGAGGCCTCCCGTCGTTCGGGGGGGCGTCGAGTCTCACCGGCGCCCGCGCCCTCCGACTCCGGGTCGCCCGGCTCGGCGGCGTCGGGCACTTCCGCTTCCGCGGGCTCGTCGGCGCCGGCGTCCGGGGGGGCGGGCGG
>CAYMFP010000055.1:0-3690 GCA_964389385.1 uncultured Phycisphaeraceae bacterium
CCAGAACCGGGCCCAGTTGCCCCGGGCGAAGCCCTCGACCTCGGCGTCCGACCAGCCGGCGTCGCGCAGGGCCTCGGCGATCTTGACGAGGTCCGCGGGGGTGTCGATGCCCTGGGGGAGGCGGACGGCCGCGAAGCCGCCGTCCATGTCGGTGCCGAGGCCGACGTGCTTCCGGTCCCCCACCACTCCGCACACGTGCTCGGCGTGACGCACGACGTCGGCGATCGTCGCTCGCTTCTTCGCGGCCGCGGTCGCGGCGGGATCGAGGAAGTTGCTCACGAGGTTGATCCCGACGACGCCTCCGCGGCGGGCGATCTCGCGGATCGACGCGTCGGCGAGGTGGCGCTGGTTCGCCTGCGTGTCGGGGTCGCCCATCAGGGCGCGGCAGTTCGAATGGCTGGCGATGACCGGGCGGTCGGTCGCCTCGAAGAGGTCGTCGATCGCCCTCTGCGAGAGGTGGCTGGCGTCGTGGACGAGGCCCGCCTCGTCCATGCGGGCCACGAGTTCGCGTCCGAGGTCGGTGAGCCCGTGCCTGCGGTTCTCGACGGCGTTGCCGGCGGCGTAGCGGCCCTGGTGGGCCCAGGCGAGGCCGATGGCGATCACGCCGAGATCCGCCCACTCGCCGAGTTCGTCCGGACCGACGATCGGATCGGCGCACTCCATGAGGATGCCCGCGAGGAGGGGAGGGGCGTCGGAGGAGACGCGCGCGGCGGAGGGATCGGACGACGGGGGCGACGGCGCCGTGGCCGCGGGCGTTCCCCGGTGCATGAACCGGATGACGCCGGCCTCGGCCCAGGCGCGGTAGAGCTTGAGCTGGCGCATGCCCGCGCGGTAGGCGGCGAACGCGTCGCCGATCGGGTAGGCGAAGGCGCCCGTCTCGGCGTCGGGGGCCGATGGATCGGGCACGGCCTCCGTGAAGATCGTCGCCAAACACGCCCCGACGCCCCCCGCGCGGAGCGAGGAGAGCGTCACGGCCGCGGGCTGGTGGCGCCCCCGGCAGTCGCCGAGTTCGGCGTGCATGTCGCGTCCGGTCTCGGCGAGGTAGGCGAGGTCGAGGTGGGCGTCGAAGAAGCGCATCGCGGGAGGGTACGCCGCCGCAACCGGCGGGCGCGAAAGGCCAAGAAGGGAAGCAGGAGGACGCGATGACCGAGGAGCGGCGGAGAACGGCGCGGTGCCCGCTGGACGGGGAGGCGATGGAGACCGTGCGCACGGCGGGGATCGACGCGGACCGGTGCCCGCGCTGCGGGGGCGTCTGGCTCGACCGCGGCGAGCTGGAGCATCTGCTGTCGTCGAAGGCGGACCCGCGGGAGACGATCGGCCGCCTGGACGACGCGGAGGCGCCGGCGCCGCGCCCGGAGCGCGGCGTGCTGATCTGCCCGCGGGACGGGGCGCGGCTGGTGCGGATGCGGCACCTGGAGCAGCGGCACGTGGAGATCGACCAGTGCTCGACGTGCGGGGGCGTGTTCCTCGACCCGGGGGAGCTGCGGGACCTGGACGAGTTCACGCTCGGGGAGCGGGTGCGGAGGGCGTTCGGCAGAGCGTGACACCCGCGCGGGAGCCCCCGCGCCGCTTATGAGCACGCACTCAGGAGGAACCCCAGGATCAGCGCGAAGATGGTCCACGCGAGCAGCCCCGTGAAGACGCCGGCCGCGATCGTGCGGACCGGGCGTCTCAGGAGTTCGCTCTCGCGGAGCGGGCGCACGGCGTCGGGCGATCGCACGGACCGGGCGACGAGCCAATCCTCCGGGAAGTCCGACGCGTCCGCATCCTCCAGCCGCTGCACCCTCTGCGCCGACCGGAGAGAGCGGGTCGCGACGTTGCGAGCCTCGACCTCGTCCGCCGCCTCGACGATGACCACCTCGTGCCGATCCGCGTGCGAGATCCCCTCGACCCTGTACCTCGGCATCGGCCCCCTCCCTCCTGTCACCGAGCCGCCGCGACGGCGAGCCTCATCTCCGGCACCTCGCCCTCGGCGATGATCTCCGCTTCCGTCTTCGCCAGGACCTCGTCCACCGTCACGCCGGGCGCGAGTTCCGCGAGGCGGAAGCGCGGCGTCGGCCGCTCGCGGTCCATCTTCAGCACGCACAGGTCCGTGATCACCATGTCGATGCACGCGGCCCCGGTGAGCGGGAGCGAGCACTCCCGGACGAGCTTGGCCTCGCCCTTCTTGGAGTTGTGCTCCATCACCACGACGACCTTGCGCACCCCGGCGACGAGGTCCATCGCCCCGCCCATCCCCTTGACCATCCTGCCCGGGATCATCCAGTTCGCGATGTCGCCGTTCTCCGAGACCTGCATCGCCCCGAGGATGCACATGTCGATGTGCCCGCCCCGGATCATGCCGAAGCTCTCGGCGCTGGAGAAGAAGCTCGCCCCCTTGCGGGCCGTGACGGTCTGCTTGCCCGCGTTGATCAGGTCCGCGTCGACCTCGTCCTCCGTCGGGAACGGGCCGATGCCGAGCAGCCCGTTCTCGGACTGCAGCCAGACGTCCAGCCCTTCGGGGATGTGGTTGGCGACCAGCGTCGGGATCCCGATGCCCAGGTTCACCACGTAGCCGTCCCGCAGCTCCTGTGCGGCCCGGATCGCCAGTTCGTCGCGTGTCAGTGCCATGCGGTCTCCCTCAGCGCGTGAGCGGGGCGAGTCTATCCGTGCGGCGGGGACGGGCCGCCGGGCGCGCGCACGCCCCCGCATCGCCGCCGCGCAGGCCGTGCATACCCCGTTGCCCGGTGAGTATTGCGCGGTTGCGCGACAACGCGCATCGATGCGAGAACTTTCTTGGAACCCGCGCAAGGGCGCGGTATATCTGAATACACCGGCCGTTCGGCCGGAGGTCCACCGCATCGACACAAGAGAGGGACACCCATGCTGAATCGCGCGATTGCAGGAATGGCGGTCGCGGCCACGGCCGCGACGGTTTGCGGGCAGGTCACCGTCTACGACGCCGGCGGCTTCGAGGGCTTCATGCTCGGGGCCCTGCACGGGCAGAACGGCTGGTCCGGCATCGTCGACGGCACCGCCTTCGGCGGCGCCGGGGACCCGAACGGCAACCCGCCGGAGATCGTCGACTTCGCCGGCAACCGCGTGCTCCAGCTCTCCGCCGACATCCCGCGCGACCCGTCCGGCGAGGGCAACTACCGCCGCCAGTCGATCGCCGCGTACTCGTTCGGCGCCGACCTCGCCGCGGCCGGCTGGGACTCGGTGACCATCTCCTTCGACGTCTACGCCGTGCCCGGAAACTTCCAGAACTTCTACTGGTGGGCCGGCACCACCAGCCGGTTCGGCCAGACCTACAACGACGGGCAGTGGATCCGCGGGTTCCACGAGGGGCCCGTCGTTCCGGGGGGGACGCACGCCGCCGGCGAGTGGCACACCGTCTCCCTCACCTGGGACTTCATCAACGGCACGCGCCGCGCGGTCGTCGACGGCGTCGACCAGGGCGTCATCGCCGGGCTGGACCTCGCGGGCGGGCTCTCGGAGTTCAGCATCCGCATGGTGACCGACAACCGCCCCGGCGGACCGGCCGGGCTCGGCTACGTCGACAACTTCCTCGTCACGGCCGTGCCCACGCCCTCGGCGGCCCTGCCGCTCGCCGCCGGCGCGTGCCTCGCCGCACGGCGCCGCCGCCGCTGACCGAACGTCGACCTCCTTCTGTCGCACCGCCGCCGACGCCGCGTCGCGGCGGTGTCTTTC
>CAYMFP010000055.1:3790-13332 GCA_964389385.1 uncultured Phycisphaeraceae bacterium
CCCCAGCGGCGCACCTCGCGCTCGAATCGTCGGGCCGCGCCCCGGGCCGCGAGGTAGGCCCCGGCCTTCTCGAGCGGAGGAGCCTGCCGCACGGCCTCGCGAACGCCGAGACCGGTCCCCGCCACGATCGCCACGACGCCGCTCCATGCGAGCACCCGGGCCTTCCGTCTGCGTCTCGATCTGCTGCGTGCCAAGGCGCCCTCCGCCGGTGCCGTCGGAGGGTACGTCGGGGCCGGACCCGTCAGCGGGCGCCGCGGTGGCGCCGGATGACCGGCGCGTCGCCGGCCCGCTGCGTGTTGTAGTTGCCGGTCCTGCCGGGGTCGGACTTGCGGACGCGCTCGCCCTCCCGCCCGTGGTAGTGCCCGAGGTTGTCGGTCGAGGGATCGCCGACGCCGTTGCCGGCGCTCGGCCCGACGTCCTCCTCCGTCTCCACCCACTGCAGGTGGCGGATGGGCGTGGGCGAGGCCTCGCGCAGCGCGTTCTCGATCCGCCCGGCGAAGTCGTTCTTGTGCAGCTCGCTCGCCAGGTCGTGCCCCGCCCGGAGGAGCACGTCCACGGATCGCTCGTCCGGATCGGCGTTGCTGGCGAGGCGCACGTCCACGCCGCACTCCTCGAGCAGGCGAGCGGCGGACTTGTCCTTGTCGGTCCGGCTGAAGAGGAAGTTGATGGCTTCCGCCTTGAGGTCGACCATCGCGGCCTCCCTTTCTGAAGTCGCTGAAGGTTGTCTCGGCCGGTCGCCCACCGCGGAGCGGACGGCCGGGAGGAGTTTCGGGGGCCCGAGCGCCCCGGAGTCGCCCCCGCCCGCACCGCGGGGGAGACGGACCCGCCGGGATCGGGCGGTCGGCCCGCGACCCGCTGCGCGGTGCGCGGAGCAACCCGTGCCCCCACCCCCACCCCCACGCCGCCCTGCGGGATCAGCCCACCCGCAAGGCGACCGCGTTCTCCGGGTGAGCCGGCGGGGACCTGCGACCGGCCGTTTGCTCGTTGCCGATCGTGATCCCGTCCGATCGCCCGCGCGACAGATCGGGAAGCCGGGGTTCCGGCACCGGATGGGCGGCGTTCCGAGGGAGGCGCCGGAAGCAGAGCAAGACCTTGACGATGCGGTCATCCGGGATGCTCGGCGGCCGGCGCCGGCTCGTCCGGAGAACATGATCGCTCTCCCGCCGCACCGCCTCCTGGATCCACGGCCCCCTGGATCCACGGCCCGAGACGGCGCGGCGCAGGGCGCTGCGCCCCGCCGTGCCCCGGGCGCGTGATCCCGGCGGGGCACTTCCGCCGATCATCTACGCTTCATCCCCCATGCGCCACCCCCGCGTCCAGAAACTCGAACGCGACATGGCCCTCGGCACCGCCGACGGGATGTCGTTCTGCGTCATGGTCGGGACGGGGCAGGCGTACTTCGGGGCCTTCACCCTCGCCCTCGGGCTCGGGGAGGTCTTCGCCGGGCTCATCGCCCCGCTGCCGAACCTGGTCGGCGCGGTGCTCCAGCTCATGACGCCCTGGGGGGTGGAACGCCTGCGGTCGGCCAAGCGGTGGACGGTGCTCTGCGTCGCGATCCAGGCGATGAGCTTCGCGCCGCTCATCGCCGGGGCCCTGCTCGGCGCGCTGCACCCGGTGATCCTGTTCGCGGCGATCACGCTGCACTGGGGGGCCGGGCTCGCCTCCGGCCCGAGCTGGTCGACGTTCGCCAGCCAGATCTACCCCAAGGCGATCCGGACGAACTACTTCGCCCGGCGGACCCGCTGGCAGAACCTGGCGACGCTCTCCGGGACCGTCTTCGGCGGGCTCGCCCTCGCGTGGGCCCAGCGGCGTCACGGGCAGGCCGAGCACCTCTGGATCTACGCCGTGCTCTTCGGCACGGCCCTGCTGGCCCGCGTGACCTGCGCGGTGCTGATCCAGCTCAAGAGCGACCCCGGCCCGCCCCCGCCCGCCCCCACGGCGATCCCGGGCGCCGCCCCCTCCGGGCTCTTCCGCGGGGACACCGGGCGCCTGCTCAGCTATATGCTCGCGGTGACGAGTTCCGTCGCCGTCTCCGGGTCGTTCTTCACGCCGTACATGCTCGGGGAGCTGGAGCTGCCCTACTGGAAGTTCATGGTGCTCATCAGCACCAGCTTCTTCACGAAGGCGGTCCTCCTCCCGCACATCGGCCGGCTCGTGAAGCGGATCGGCTCCACCAACGCCCTGCTCGTCGGCGGGATCGGGATCGTCCCCCTCTCGGCGCTCTGGATGGGCTCGGCCTCGCTGGAGGGGAACGCGGCCTTCGCCTACCTGATCGCCCTGCACGCCGTCAGCGGCACGTTCTGGGCCGTGTACGAGATGAGCACGCTCATCCTTCTCTTCGACACGATCCCGCCCGGGGCCCGGACCAACATCCTGACGAAGTACAACCTCGCCTCCGCCTCGGCCGGGGCGGTCGGCGCGACGCTCGGCGGAGCCCTGCTCGCGCACTGGGGCTCGACGCAGGAGGCCTACCTGAACCTCTTCCTGCTCTCGACGCTCCTCCGCGGGCTCGACCTCACCCTGCTCCTCCGCGTCCACCGCCGCCGCGTGAAGATCCCGGAGTCCATCCCCGTCCGCCCGATCGCCGTCGGCCCGCCGAGCCAGAACGCCGTCCGCCCCATCCTCCCCGCGATGGCCGACGCGAAGGAACGCATCCGCTACGACTCGATCTAGCGCCCCGCGCCCGCTCGCCGCTGCCCGAGGAGCCACGCCGCGAGTTCCTCGTTCCGGTACGCGGGCGTCCAGGAGTCGTGCCCCACGCCGGGGTACCACGTCGCCCGCACCCGCCGCCCGGCCCCGCGCAGCGCGGCGACGATCGCCCGCGTCGCCTCGACCGGCACGACGTCGTCGGCCTCGCCGTGGAACGCCCAGACCGGCACCCCGTCCAGGCGCTGCGCGTACCGGTCCGGATCGCCGTACCCGCAGACCGGGGCCGCGGCCGAGAAGACCTCCGGACGCATCGCGGCGAACTCGAACGCCCCGTGCCCGCCCTGGCTGAGCCCGGTGACCGCGATCCGCCCCCCGTCCACCCCCCGCGCCGCGCGAACGTCCTCCAGGATGCCGAAGACCTCGTCCGCGTAGGCCTCCCACTGCCGCGCGGGCGTCGGCTTCTGGGGCGCGACGACCAGGCAGGGCCAGGCCCGCGGGTTCTGCAGGATCGCCGGCGGCAGCCCCTGCGAGAGGTGCCGCACCCCGCACGTGCCGCACTCGCCCGCGCCGTGCAGGAACAGGACCAGCGGCAGCTCCGCCGCCGGATCGGTCTCCCACGGCACGTAGAGCACGTACCGCATCCGGCGGCTCCCCGCCCGGCGGGTGCGGAAGAGGAATCCCGCGTCGGACATCCCCGGCATGTTCTCCGCCGCACGCCCCGGGGATTCGCCGCCCGAGGCTCAGCCGGCCGCCTCTCCGGCCAGGGCCGCCTCGACCCAGTCCACGATCCGCCCGCGCATCGACCCCAGGCGCAGGAACAGCTGCAGGTGTCCGCCCGGGATCGACCACCGCTCGGGGCGCCCGAGGCGCTCCCACAGCAGGTCGCCGAGGTCCGACGGGACGATCCGGTCGCGGCGGGCGTGGACCATCAGCACGGGGCGTCCCCGCAGGCCGGGGGTGAGCCGGTACGGGTCGACCGCCAGCGCGTCGCGGGCGGCGTCCAGCACCTCGTCCCGCTCGGCCTGCGGAAGCGAACGGAGGAGGTCCCGCTCGGGCCAGTCGCCGCGCAGGGCGGTGCTCCGGAGCATCAGCCGCGGGAGGTCGGCCGCGCCCCCGACCAGCACGATCGCCCCGACCCGGTCCCCCAGCAGCGCGGCCGTCGCGGGGGAGGCGAGCGTGCCGAGGCTGTACCCCGTGATGACGACGGGCACGTCGGCCAGCCCGGGCACCCGAGCGGAGACGAAGTCCACGGCCGCCCGGTTCGCCGCGGCCCAGGCGGCGAAGGAGAAGCCGAACTGCCCGGCGATGAGGTCGGCCGCGCCCTGCGGCGTGGCCGCGAGTTCGCGCCGACGGTCCAGCATCGACTCGCCGTCCGAGTCCCTCAGCTCGGGGTACACGTCCACGGTCATCCCGACGGGGATGAGGGTCGCGAAGCCGCGCCGGCGGAACTCCCGGCGGACGCGCTCCTCGGCGCGGGAACCCCCGAGGCTGATGAGGTGCAGGACCAGCCCGCGCGGCGGACGCTGCTCGGGCATCTCGAGGAGGAACTGGGCCTGGAAGTCCGCGGCCGCGAGGGCCTCCCGGAGCCCGGAGATGCGGAACGGGCGGTGCCCCGGCTCGTCGACGCTCGCCACGGGCGCATGGTCCGCGCCGGCGGCGAAGACGTGGATCTTGAAGACGTGCGGCATGGACCGCGGGCCCGGCACGCCGTCCTCATCCTCCGTCACCGTCCACGCCGGGAGGATCAGGGCCGGCCCGTCGGGGGGCATCAGGTAGACGATCGAGTTGGTCTCGGCGTCGGCGAGGAGGCCCCCCTCCGGCCCGAGCGCCGCGCCGAGCGAGCGGACGCTCTCGGCCAGGGGGTCGTCGGAGGAGGCGAGGTCGAGCAGCGGGCCGTCCCCCGCGAACGCGGGCCCGGGGGCCTCGCCGGCGATCGCTCCGGCGGCCGGGCGGAAGGTCGCCGCCGGTTCCCGGTGGAGGACGCACCCGGCGAGCAGCGCCGGGAGCGAGAGCATCGCGAGGCGGCGAAGAAACCGGAGAGCGCGGGGCATGCCCGCATGAGACACCCCGCCGCCGGGTCTGTCAATGCCGCCGGCCCCGGGGCGGGGTCCGACGGCAGGAGGAGAGAGGGAAAGAACCCCCGGGCGGTGGTGGGAGGCGGTCGCCCGGAGGCTCATTCGCGGGGGCGGCAGGTGGGAGGCAGCGAGAGGCGCCGCTCCCCCGCGATCGCGGCGGGACCTTTCGGTCCCGCGTGTTCACGGAGCCGGTCGGCTCCGCGGCTGGAGCCCTTCGGCTCCGGAGGTCGCGGCCGGTGGGAGGCGGCCGGCCGCGGGGCGGGGCCCGACTTGGGAGGCGTCGGGCCCCGCAATCCCCGCCGCCCGTGGGAGGACGGGCGGCGGAGGGGAGGCTGGCGGGGGCCGGTCGGCCCGGGCGGTTCCTTTTCCGCCGCGGAGGCCGGCTCGCGACCGGGGCAGTCCTTTCGAACCCCGTGATCCGGTCGGGCAGTCCATCGTCCGCCGGCGCGTTCCCGCCCCCGCCGGGCAGGAGGTCTGCTCGCTCCGCCCGCGCGGAGCGGGCGTCAGCTGCAGCCCATGCTGTGCCCGCAGTTCAGGCACTTGTGGCACGTCCCGCTGCGGACGGTGATCGTGCCGCAGACGTCGCAGGGGGGGGCGTCGCCGGCGGACTCCAGGGCGACGGAGAGGGTGTCCTGCGTGCGGTAGGCCTCGTGGGCCGAGCCGTTGCCGTTCGAACGCACCGCGGTGCGGACGGACTCGTGCCGCACCTCGACGGACAGGCGCGGGGCCTCCGCGGCGCGGGGGGTCCGGTCCGCCATCGGGGCGATCGGGCGGCGGGGAGCGGCCGGGGCCTCCGGGCGGGGCGTCTCGTCCGCCGAGCCGCGCCGCGGGCTGATCTGCTCGCGGTAGCCCGGGATGAACTCGCAGCCCATCCACCGGAAGATGTAGTCGACCAGGCTCTTGGCGAAGGGGATGTCGCGGTTGGTCGTCATCCCGGCCGGCTCGAAGCGCTGGTGCGTGAACTTCTTGACGAGGCTCTCGATCGGAACGCCGTACTGCAGCGCGACGCTGGTGGCGGTGCCGAGGGAGTCCATGAGCCCGCCGATGGTCGAGCCCTCCTTGGCCATGGTGATGAACAGCTCGCCCGGCATCCCGTCCTCGTAGAGCCCGACGGTGAGGTAGCCCTCGTGCCCGGCGACGTTGAACTTGTGCGTCAGCGAGCGGCGGGTGTCGGGGAGGCGGCGGCGCATCGGGCGGTGGACGACCTCGACGAGGCGCTGCTGGACCGAGGCCGCGTCGCCCTCAGCCGCCGCAGCCGCCAGCCCCGAAACGGCATCCGCCACCTCGGATCGGGCTTTTCCCGCTTCGATCAGGTCCGTCTCCTCGCCCGCGAGGACCTCGTCCACGGCCTTCTCCTCCTCCGCCTTGGCGTCGCTCTTGGCGGAGAGGGGCTGGCTGAGCTTGCACCCGTCGCGGTAGAGGGCGTTGGCCTTGAGCCCGAGTTCCCAGCTCAGGCGGTAGGACGTCTTGATGTCCTCGACCGTCGCCTCGTTGGGGAGGTTGATGGTCTTGGAGATGGCGCCGCTGATGAACGGCTGGGCGGCGGCCATCATGCGGATGTGCCCGGCGGGCTGGATGAACCGCCGGCCGATCTTGCCGCAGGTGCTGGCGCAGTCGAAGACGGGCAGGTGCTCGGGGCGCAGCTCCGGCGCGCCCTCGACGGTCTGCGTGCCGCAGACGAGCGTGTTGAGGGCCTCGATCTCCTCGCTCTTCAGCCCGAGGGCCCGGAGGAGGTTGAACTTCGGGTCGGCCTTGGCCTGCGCCGGGTCGATCCCGAGCCGCGCGAGCGCCTCGTCGCCGAGGGTCCAGGCGTTGAAGGCGAAGCCGAGCTCGAAGACGCCGGGGAGGGCGTTGGTGAGGGCCTCGAGGTCCCGCTCGTTCAGGCCCTTGCCGATCAGCCACTGGCTGAAGAGCATGCCGGGCTGGGCGCCGGGGGCGGTCTGCGGCATCGGCACGTTGAGGTGCAGCGTGCCGAGCAGGTAGGTCATGATCGCGCGGATCTGCTCCTCCGTGTAGCCGATCGCCTTCAGGGCGGGCTCGACGGAGTTGTTGGCGATCTTGAAGTACCCGCCGCCGGCGAGCTTCTTGAACTTGACGAGCGCGAAGTCCGGCTCGACGCCGGTCGTGTCGCAGTCCATCAGCAGCCCGATGGTGCCCGTCGGGGCGATGACCGTGACCTGGGCGTTGCGGAAGCCGTGCTCCTCGCCGAGCCTCAGGGCCTCGTCCCAGCAGGCCTTGGAGCGGGCCGCCAGCTCCCTGATGTTCGCGATGTTGATCGGGTGCGACTCGATCAGCGCGTGGTCGATCGGGACGGGGCGGATCTTCAGGCCCTCGTACTTCTCCGAGTCGCGCGGCTCGCCGTGGGCCGCGAGGCGGTGGTTGCGGATGACCCGAAGCATGTTGTCGCGCTCGGGGGCGAAGCCGGCGAAGGGCCCGTGCTCGGCCGCGAGCAGCGCGGACTGGCGGTAGCTGCGCCCGGTCAGGATCGCCGAGAGGCAGGCGCAGACGGCGCGGCCGTCGTCGCTGTCGTAGGGGATGCCCGCCTGCATGAGCATGGCGCCCAGGTTGGCGTAGCCGAGCCCGAGGGTGCGGTACTTCCAGCTCAGCTCGGCGATCTCGCGGCTGGGGAAGGCGGCCATGAGGACGCTGATCTCGAGGACGGTGGTCCAGAGGTCGATCGCGTGCTCGTAGCGCTCGACGTCGAAGACGCGGGTCTCGGGGTCGTAGAACTTGAGGACGTTGAACGAGGCGAGGTTGCAGGCCGTGTTGTCGAGGAACATGTACTCCGAGCACGGGTTGCTGGCGTTGATCCGCCCCGCGCCCGGGCAGGTGTGCCAGGCGTTGATCGTGCTGTCGTACTGCACGCCGGGGTCGGCGCAGCGCCACGCCGCGTAGGCGATGTCGTCCCACAGCCTGCGGGCGTCGTAGACCTTCGCGACCTCGCCGGTGATGCGGAAGGTCGTCTTCCACTCCCCGCCGGCGTCGACGGCCTCGAAGAACGCGTCCGGGATCCGCACGCTGTTGTTCGAGTTCTGCCCGCTGACCGTCCCGTACGCCTCGCCGTTGAAGTCGAAGTCGAGCTTCAGGCCGAGCCGGGCGGCCGTCTCGCCGACCGTCTCCGGGTCGTTCGGGCTCACCCGCTCGCCGGCGATCCGCTTCATCCCCTCGACGAGGGCGGCGACCTTGATCTCCTCGCGGACCTTCCAGTTGATGAAGTCCACGATGTCCGGGTGGTCCATGTCGAGGCAGACCATCTTCGCGGCCCGGCGGGTGGTGCCGCCGGACTTGATCGCCCCGGCCGCGCGGTCGCCGATCTTGAGGAAGCTCATCAGCCCGGAGCTCTTGCCCCCGCCGGCGAGCGGCTCGTTCTCGCCGCGGATGCGGGAGAAGTTCGTGCCGGTGCCGGAGCCGTACTTGAAGAGGCGGGCCTCGCGGGTCCAGAGGTCCATGATGCCGCCCGGGTTCACCAGGTCGTCCTCGATGGACTGGATGAAGCAGGCGTGCGGCTGGGGGTGGGTGTACGCGTCCTCGGCGAGGCGGAGGGCGCCGGTCTTGTGGTCCGCGATCCAGTGCCCCTGGGCCGGCCCGTTGATGCCGTACGCCCAGGCGAGCCCGGTGTTGAACCACTGCGGGCTGTTCGGGGCGCACATCTGGTGCACCATCATATAGACGAGCTCGTCGTAGAACGCCTGCGCATCCTCGGGGGTGTCGAAGTACCCGTGGCTCTCGCCCCAGTGGCGCCAGCACCCGGCGAGGCGGTGGATGACCTGGCGGGCGGAGCGCTCGGGCCCGGTGATCGGCGAGCCGTCGGCGTTGAGCCTGGGCTTGGCGCCCTTCGAGCCCGGGATCGCGTACGGGTGCTCGTACTGCGGCACGCCGGCCTTGCGGAAGTACTTCGAGACCATGATGTCGGTCGCGAGCTGCGACCACGACGCGGGCACCTCCGCGTCCTTCATCTCGAAGACGACCGACCCGTCCGGGTTGGAGATCTTGGAGCGCCGAGTGGCCCACTCAACGGTGGAAAAGGGGTCTTGCCCGGCGGTGGTGAACTTCCGTGTAATCTTCATGGCTCGGCCCGTGTCGGCAAGGATGATGAATCGATCTCGAAAGGGGCGAGAGCGTCGTTGAACGCCCTCCCACCCGAAACCTGTCGGCTAACGGACACCGCAACAGGGCGTGTACTCATCACGAATCTGCCTCTCAAGAAGGCAACGCTGCGCCTCCGTCCAACCAGGGGTGTAGAGCACCGCGGCACCGATACGGCCATTCGCATTCCCGCCCCAACATGCCTTGCGATCGTGGTTCTCGATGCGCTCCTTGATGTCGCCAGCCTGTCCCACATCGAGTACGAACGTGCCATCGGTAGTTGTGTCCGTGATCACATAGATACCTGCGGCGTGGCGGAGATCGTGCAAGGCCTCGTATGGACCTTCGAAGTTGCGATTTAAGATGGGAATCACTTGCAAACCTTTCTGGGCATGCGCCCTGTCAGTCGACTGCTCGCGAACGCCGCCAGCGGCCGATTGATCTTGTGACCATCCATCTCTCTGCTCGCAATCGCTCCTCTCTCACGAATTCAATCGACCTTCGGAAGAGTCAAACCAACCTGATCCTGGTACTTGCCGACCTTGTCCGCGTAGCTGACTGCGCACACCCGATCCGCCTTGAAGAACAGGAACTGCGCGATCCCCTCGTTCGCGTACACCTTCGCCGGCAGGGGCGTGGTGTTGGAGATCTCCAGCGTCACCTTGCCCCGCCACTCGGGCTCCAGCGGCGTGACGTTCACGATCAGCCCGCACCGGGCGTACGTGCTCTTGC
>CAYMFP010000056.1:0-5997 GCA_964389385.1 uncultured Phycisphaeraceae bacterium
CGGTTACGATCCCGCTCTCATGGCCAAGAAGACCACGACGTCCCGCCCCGCCGCTTCCGCCCGTCCCGCCTCCGCCGACCCGTACGCCGGGCGTCTCGCGCGCCTCCGCGCGGCCTTCGCCGGCTCGGGCGCTGACGCGATGCTCATCACCGGGCCGAAGGACGTCGGCTACCTCACCGGCTTCCACGGCGGAGACTCGTACCTGCTCGTCCCGGCCTCGGGGAAGCCGATCGTCATCTCCGACTTCCGCTACCAGGAGGAACTCGAGGAGGTCAAGCACCTCGCCCGGATCAAGATCCGCAAGGGCGCCATCCTGGAGGCGACGGCCGAGGCGGTCGCTTCGGTCAAGGCCGCCTCCCTCGCCGTCCAGGGCGAGCACCTGACCGTCGCCGGGCTCGACGGGCTGAAGGATCAGCTCAAGAAGACGGCCGGGTTCCGCGCCAAAGCGATCATCCCCACCGTCGGGATCGTGCTCGGGCTGCGGACCGTCAAGGACGCGCACGAGATCCGGCTCATCAAGCAGGCGGTGCGCGTGGCCGAGGAGGCCCTGCTCGCGACGCTCCCCACGATCGCCCCGGGGCAGACCGAGTCCGAGGTCGCCGGGCGGCTGGAGCAGGAGATGAAGGCCCGCGGGGCCTCCGCCCCGGGGTTCGAGTCGATCGTCGCGGCCCGGGCGAACGGCTCGCTCCCGCACTACCGCCCCTCGTCGAAGGTGAAGCTCGCGGCGAACCAGCCGCTGCTGATCGACTGGGGGGCCACCGTCGACGCGTACCACTCGGACATGACCCGCACGTTCGCCCTCGGGCGCTGGCCGGCCCGGGTGCGGGAGATCTACGAGATCGTCCTCGACGCGCACGAGAAATCGGCCGCGGCCCTGCGCCCCGGCGTCTCCGGGAGGGAGATCGACCTCATCGCCCGGAACCACATCAAGAGGCACGGGTACGGCAAGCACTTCGGGCACGGGCTCGGGCACGGCGTCGGGCTCGACGGGCACGAGATGCCCCGCCTCTCCCACATGGCCCCGGACGACCCGCTCGAGCCCGGGCAGGTCGTGACGATCGAGCCGGGGATCTACCTCCCCGGCGTCGGCGGCGTGCGGATCGAGGACGACTACCTCATCACCGAGAACGGCGCGATGAACCTGTGCACGCTCCCCCGCACGCTGGAGTGGTCGACGCTCCGCTGACGCCGGCCCCTCACGCCCCGGATGTGGCGCGGCCCGTGCGCCCGCCCGCCGCGCGGCCGTGGCGGGCGGCGGCGAGCCCTCCCGTCTCCGCCGCCGCGCCCCCTCCGCGTCTCCGCCGCGCCCGCTCATCCCGACCGATCCCCGCCTACCCTCCCCCCCAGCGTGCATCCCGCCGCGTGCCGTGCGCGCCGGCGACCCGGGTACTCCGAGGACCCCGATGATCGACATCCGCAAGCTCAAGGAACTCGTCAAGCTCATGGTCGAGAACGACCTCTCCGAGCTCGACCTCCGCGACCAGGAAGAGACCGTCACCGTCAAGCGCGGTCCCGGCGGGCACCCCACCTTCGCCCACTACCCCGCCCCGCACGCCGGGGCCCCCGCGTACGCCGCGCAGCTCCCCCCGGCCTCGGACGAGCCCTCCGAATCCGGCGACGCCGGGGGCGGGGCGGCGGACTCGGCCGAGGGGCTCGTCGCCATCGAGAGCCCGATGGTCGGCACCTTCTACTCCGCCCCCAACCCCGACGCCGAGCCGTTCGTCACGGTCGGCAAGTCCATCGGGCCCGACACCGTCGTCTGCCTCGTCGAGGCCATGAAGGTCTTCAACGAGATCAAGGCCGAGACGAGCGGCACCATCGAGCGCGTCCTCGTCAACAACGGCGAGAGCGTCGAGTTCGGGCAGAAGCTGTTCCTCGTCCGGCCGAGCTGAAGCTCGGCAGGCACCGGGGACCGGGCGTCAGGCACCAGGACGCCCGATCCGTCCCCGCGGCCGCCGCGACCCCCCTCCTGGTGCGAGCCCCCGGTCCTCGGTGCCTCCCCCCGCCATGTTCCGACGCATCCTCATCGCCAACCGCGGAGAGATCGCCCTCCGCATCCTCCGCGCCTGCCGCGAGCTCGGCGTCGAGGCCGTCTGCGTCTACTCCACCGCGGACAAGGACGCCCCGTACCTCCGCCTCGCCGACCGCGCCATCTGCATCGGCCCGGGCCCGGCGAAGGAGTCGTACCTCAACGTCTCGCGGATCATCTCCGCGGCCGAGGTCGCCGACGTGGACGCCATCCACCCCGGCTACGGCTTCCTCTCCGAGCGAGCCGACTTCGCCCAGGTCTGCGAGGACTGCAAGATCACCTTCATCGGGCCCTCCGCCGCCGCCATGCGCAAGCTCGGCGACAAGGTCGAGGCCAAGCGCTTCGCCAAGCAGGCCAAGGTCCCGATCTTCCCCGGCTCCGAGGGCGCGATCGAGGACGAGGAGGAGGCCGTCAAGGTCGCCGGCGACATCGGCTACCCCGTCATCATCAAGGCCGCGGCCGGCGGCGGCGGGCGCGGCATGCGCGTCTGCCGCAACGAGGCCAGCCTCCGCACGAACATCAAGGCCGCCCAGCAGGAGGCCCTCGCCGCCTTCGGCGACGGCTCCGTCTTCATCGAGAAGTTCCTCGAGAACGCCCGCCACGTCGAGGTCCAGGTCATCGGCGACAAGCACGGGCACGCCGTGCACCTCTGGGAGCGCGACTGCTCCATGCAGCGCCGCCACCAGAAGGTCATCGAGGAAGCACCCAGCCCAGGAACCGACCGCCGCAAGGTTTCCGCGACCTGCCAGGCCGCCGCCCGGCTCATCAAGGCCGCCGGGTACGCCGGCGCCGCCACGGTCGAGTTCCTGATGGACGACAAGCAGAACTTCTACATGCTCGAGGTGAACACGCGGGTGCAGGTCGAGCACCCCGTCACCGAACTCATCACCGGCCTCGACATCGTCAAGCTCTCCATCATGGTCGCCGCCGGGCAGCCCCTCCCCTTCGGGCAGAAGGACGTCAAGATCAACGGGCACGCCATCGAGTGCCACATCAACGCCGAGGACCCGGAGCACAACTTCCGCCCCTCCGCCGGCCTCATCGACACCTGGCAGCCCCCCGGCGGGCCCGGCGTGCGGATCGACTCGCACGTCGTCTCCGGCTACCGCGTCCCACCCAACTACGACTCGATGATCGGCAAGCTCATCGTCCACGCCGACACGCGCGAGGAGTGCATCGCCCGCGTCCGCCGCGCCCTCGACGAGTTCGAGGTCGGCCCGATCAAGACCACCATCCCCCTCCACCGCCGGCTCATGGACGACACCAGCTTCACCAAGGGCGGCGTCGACATCCACTACCTCGAGCGGCTCCTCAAGTCCTGATCGCTCCCGTCTTCCCTCCATCCCTCTCCCCCTATCCCCTCTCCCCACCCCTCTCCCGCCCCCCGCGGGCGCTCCGGCGGCCCGTCCGCGGAGCGGGTGAGGGCGGCGGCGGGCGTCGCCGGCCGCCGTTCGGGCCCCGCGGCCGTATTCTGGCGACCCCCTGACGCCTGCGCCGCCCGAGAACCACCCGAGATCCCTCGCGCCGCTGGCCGGCTCCCGATCCCGTTTGGCACGTTCCGGACGCCCGCCGCCCTCGCACGGGGCGGGCCTCGCCAACACGGGAGATCCGCCATGCGTCACGTCGCCCCGCTCGTCCTCGCCGCCGCCGTCGCCACCGGGACCGCCTCCGCGTACCAGGTCCACGGCACGCTGGCCGGGTGGAACGCCGCGCTGCCCGCCGGGAGCCTGGTGGACATCGAGACCTTCGACGCCGCCGTTCCGGGCTACTACCACGCCTCGCCCTTCGCCAACCCGGCCTCGACCTTCGGCGGCTACATCGGCGGCGGCCCGAGCGATCCGGACCGCACCGCCTACGCCGGCGCCTTCCTCACCGGCGGTCCCGGCGGCGCGTGGACCATCACGTCCCACAACCCCGCGACGAGCAAGGGCGTCTTCTTCGTCCTCGACAACCCGAACGACAAGAACGACGTCGACAACGTCCGCGGGCAGGCCGGCGGCGGCGCCGCGGTCGATCCCTACCTCAGCTTCTACAACGCCGGCACGACGCTGACGATCACCTTCGCCCCGACGGCGCACTACTCCGCCTTCGCCTTCGAGTCCTTCGACCTCACCGAGGGACGCGTCCGGATCTCCTGGTACGACGGGGCCGAGCACCAGCTCACGCTCCAGCCCAGCACCGACGCGTTCTTCGGCCTCGTCGCGGGCGGGCCGCTCGAGTGGCTCAGCATCACCTCCGTCGACAACCAGGGCATCGCCATCGACAACATGCGCTTCGCCACCGCCGTGCCCACCCCCGGGGCGGCGGCCCTCGGCACGCTCGGCGTCGCGACGCTCGGCCTCCGCCGCCGCCGCGACGCCCGCTGACCGCCCGTTCTCGGACCCGGCCGCGGGTCCGAGAGCCCGCGCCGTGCGTTCTGTGCGGCCCGCCGGGGCGTCCTCCGCACGATCCGGGAGCAATCTCCGCATCCCGCGGGGCAAACCGAAAGTACCGTCGTCCCGGAGAGATCCATCCCCACGAGAGAAAGAGAACGACCATGCGTTCGATGTGCCTGCTCCTGATCGCCGCCGGCGGCGCCGCCGCCTCCGCCTCGACCTTCGACGTCCACTCCGACGTCGGCGCCTGGGCCGCCGCCCTCGGCAACGGCGGTCTGTTCGACACCGAGACGTTCGACTCCGCCGCCCGCGGCTACTACCACGCCTCGCCCCTCGCCAACCCGGCCTCGACCTTCGGCGGCTACATCGGCGGCGGCCCGAGCGATTCGGACCGGACCACCTACGCCGGCGCCTCGCTCTCCGGCGTGGGCACGCTCGGCGAGACCTGGACCATCACCTCCCACAACCCCACGGCCAGCAAGGGCGTCTTCTTCATCCTCGACAACCCGAACGACAAGAACGACGTCGACAACCACCAGGGCCTCGCGCCCTCCACCAGCGGCTACGACGTCCCCAGCACCAACCAGTACCTCAGCTTCTACAACGCCGGCACGAGCCTCACCATCTCGTTCGACCCCGGCGACGCGTACAACTCGTTCGCCTTCGACTCCTTCGACCTCTCCGAGGGCGTGGTCCAGATCTCCTGGCTCGACGGCTCGGTCCAGACGCTCAACCTCGCCCAGAGCGGCTTCGACACCTTCTTCGGCATCACCGGCGCCTCCGCCCTCCAGTCCATCACCATCCTGTCCGTCGGGAACCAGGGCATCGCGATCGACAACATGCGCTTCGCCCAGGCGGCCATCGTCCCCGCGCCCGCCGCCGCGGGCCTCGGGCTCGTCGGCCTCACCGGCCTCGCCGTCCGCCGCCGCCGCTGAACCGCACCGACATCCACCACAACGAAAGGCCCCGCTCACCGCGGGGCCTTTTCATTCACCCCCCACCCCACCCCACCCCCTCCCAACCCGCCCCATCCCCACTCTGCCCACTCCGATCCCGCCGCTCCCCAAGCCGTCCCACCCCCCGCCGCCCACCGCTATCCGTGCTCCACCACGACGGCGGCGAGCGCCGCCCGCTCCGGCGCCCGCGGCGCGTCCGCGAAACGCCCGTACCAGAACATCCCGACGATCTCCTCGCGCTCCCCGTCGATGCCGAGCAGCTCCAGCAGCCGCGGCTCGCGGATCAGCCCGTTCGTGCTCCACTTGCTCCCGATCCCCTCCGCCCACAGCGCGAGCATGAAGTTCTGGGCCGCGCAGCAGCACGCCGCGTAGTCCTCACGCGCCCGCAGTGCGTCGTCGGACCGCCGGCACGTCAGCACCATCCACCCGGGGAACGCCCGCCACTTGGCGAGCTTGTCCTCGAACGCCGCCCGTGCGGCCTCCGCGCCCTTCTCCCGCCGCACGTCCTCCGCCGCCCGCTCCGCGTTCAGCACGCACACGCGCTCGGCCGTCTCCGGCCCGAGCAGGTGGAACCGCCACGGCTGCGTCATCTTGTGGTTCGGGGCCATGCACGCCGCCCGCACCGCCCGCTCCGCCG
>CAYMFP010000056.1:6097-13307 GCA_964389385.1 uncultured Phycisphaeraceae bacterium
CCGCCGGCAAGAAGCGATGCACCGTCCGCCGCCCCGCCAGCAGGCGGTGCAAGGCCTCGGCCTGCGCGCTCACCCCGCCCGCTTCCACGGCTTTGTCTCGCATCGGCGATGGTACCTCATCCGGGCATCCCCGCCCGCCCCCGTCGGGGCGGCCCCGCCCCGGGGCCCGGGCCGCCCGCGGCTGCCCCGTGCGGGCGGGCAACTTCCGCCCCGTGCGCGCGGCGCTCCCGACACCCCGGCCCTGCCCGAACCGGCCCGCATCCCCCCGCACCCGGCGCCGAACACTCGCGCACCCCCATCGGCAAGAGAGAGGCAGGGTCCGACGGGCTTTGCGGAAGCCCGCGCTGCCTCGGCTTCACTCTCTTTCACGGAAGTGCATATGCGTACGTACCTCATCCCCATCGCGCTCGCCGCCTGCGCGGGCGTCGCATCGGCCGACATGATCCGGGCTGCCCATCTCCCGAACGGCGCCAACGCCGCTTCCGGCGCGGACGGCTTCTGGGCGGCCACCGCCAACGGCGGCTCCTTCGCCCACCACCCCGTGCAGGCGAACGCGGGCGTCGGGATCAGCGGCGGAAGCGCCGCCACCGGCATCGACAGCGGCGAGTCGATCAGCTTCTTCTTCGGCGGCCCGGTCCGCATCGCCAGCCTCGACCTCGGCCAGTTCTTCCGCGCCCCCGGCGGCACATCCGGCCCCGAGATCGCCCAGTTCCAGGTCTACCGCGACGGGCACTCCTCCCCGACCACGTTCACCCTCCGCGCCGACGGCACCGCCACCGGCTTCGGCAGCGCGGTGGAGTTCATCGACATCAACCCGGCCAACGGCGTCGTCCGCATCCGCCAGGTCGGCGGGAACATCTTCGGCGACCTGGTCACCGCCATCACCATGACGGTCCCCGGAGCCGAGAGCGGCGACTTCACCTTCCTCGGGATCGACTACTTCGCCATCAGTTCCGGGGAGGGACCGGGCGGCGGAGACCCGGTTGTCCCGACCCCCACGGCCGCTCTGCTCGGCGCGGCCGGGCTCGGGCTGGCAGGCTGCCGCCGCCGCCGCGCCTGACGCCGCACGGAGCCATGTTCACGGTCGCTGCCACCCCGGCCGCGACCGCCTTCGCCCGCACCGATGCCGACACACAGACATGCGCACGCAAATCGCCTGTTGTGGGGTCTTTGCCCCGCTCCTGAGTGGAAATCAGGTACTCTCACCTGCCCGGCGCGTCATCGTGTCGGAAAGGTCGAATTTGCAGGCGTTTGCGCAACTGTTATCGGCCTCTGAACAAGAATCTCTCGAACAAACACGCAAAAGCTGCAGGCCCGCAGGGTGGTGCCGGGTCGGACGCGTGGTATTCTCCTGGTTCCCCGGCCGATGTCGGCGCGGGGTCAGGGGCCCGGGGTGATTCCGGAGAGGGGAGAGAAGGCCTTCCTCTCCAGGCCGGGCTGGCTCGTGTCTCCTGAAAGGAGAGTCTCATGCGTCGGACAATGGCGTTTCTCGCCCTCGCGGCGGGCTCGGTGGCGGCGAATGCCGGCACCATCCTGATCGAAGACTTCTTTGGCGATCCCGGGTTCCACATCCAGTCGGCGGACCTTTCGGGCGCGGTCTTCAACCCGGGCACCAACCCGGTGATCGACGACCAGGACCTCCTGGACATCGGCAACCACATCATCGCCAACTGGGGCGGCACCGCCGGCCAGCTCAACGCGCTGAACAACAGCGTCATCGTCTTCGCGATCGACACCACCGACGGGCTCGCCCTGTTCACCGCCTTCGGCGGCACGAACGGCGGCTCCGCCGGCTCCGCGCAGATGACGCTCAACTTCGATCCCACCAACCCCCACACCCTGTGGTACAACGACGCCGGTGAAGGCTTCACGCAGGACACGGGCGTCCTCGATCAGGCCTTCGGCTCGTTCTCCTGGAACGGCACGACCGACCCGGTCGACGCCGTGGCCATCGCGGGCCTCACCGTCGGCGAGTCCGGCGGTGTCCAGTACGCCAACGTCAGCACCGACGGCGGCAACAGCGTCGTCTCGACCTTCTCGTTCCTGACGTTCCACAACGGCCAGTGGCACATCGCCCACCAGGTGATCGGCCTCAGCACCGCCACCACGCAGGGCTTCAACTACGCCGTCGTCCCGCTGCCCGGCGCCGCCGGCATGGGCCTCGCCGGCCTCGCCCTCGTCGGCGTCCGTCGCCGCCGCTGATCGCGGACGCGACCGCCAGAACTTCTGACAGGCCCCGCCTCCCGGCGGGGCCTGTTCCTTTTTGCCCACGGCCCAAGCCGCCGGCCCACACCCCACGGGCCGCCCGCTCCGCCGCCCCCCCCCCGCTCACCCCTTCCGCACCCTCGGCAGCTGATCCACCCGCTTCGCCCCTACGCCCTTCGACTGCCGCATCTGCAGCACCTCCACCAGCAGGCTGAACCCGATCGCCGCGTAGATGTACCCCCGCGGCACCTCGATGTGCCCGGCCTCCAGCAGCAGACTCCCCCCGATCAGCGTCAGGAACGCCAGGCACAGCATCTTCATCGCCGGGTGACGCCGCACGAACCCCGCGATCGCCTCGCTGAACAGCAGCATCACCGCGACCGCCGCGACCACGGCCGCCACCATCACCCAGATCTCCTTCGCCATCCCGACCGCCGTGATCACCGAGTCGATCGAGAAGACCAGGTCCAGCGCCAGGATCTGGAGCACCGCCGACGTCACGCTCGCGTGAGACGCGGCCCCGGCCTCGTCCCCCTCGTGCCGCTCCCCCTCGATCAGCTTGTGGATCTCGTGCGTCGCCTTCCACAGCAGGAACCCGCCGCCCAGGAGCAGCACCAGATCCTGCACGCTCACCGGGTGCCCCGCGAACGCCGCCGCGGCCTCTCCGGCCGGCCCGGCGGTCTCGGCTGCGGACTCGCCGTGCCCCGCCCCCTCCCCGCCGTAGTGCGCGCCCGGCAGCCGGAACGGGAGCGTGAAGATCGGCTTGGTCAGGCTCAGCACCCACCCGATCGAGAACAGCAGCGCCACGCGCCCCACGAGCGCCAACGCCAGCCCGAGCCGGCGCACCAGCCGTCGCCGCCCCTCCTCCACCCGCTCCGCGACGATGGCGATGAAGACGAGGTTGTCGATCCCGAGGATGATCTCGAGCAGCGTGAGGGTGAGGAAAGCGACGAGGTTCTCGGCCGTGAACAGGTCCGCCATGCCGCACAGGCTACCGGCCGCACGCCCGCTCGTCCGGTCAAAAACAGACGGGCCCGCCGCCCGGCGGGCCCGTCTCAGGATTCGTCTGTGCATCCAGCCGGCCGCGTCGCGGCCCGGGCGTCAGGCGCTCACCGGCACCGAAGCCGCCGGCGCGGCGGCGGCGACGCCGCGGTCCGTCCGCAGCCCGGCGAGGGCCGCCTCCATGAGCCGGATCGCGCGCCGCAGCGTCACCTCGGGGTTCTCGCCCCCGTGGTCGCTCTCCAGCAGGTAGAGCGTCGCGCCGCGGACGGCGCCGGCGATCATCTGCGCGAGCGCCTCGGTCGGCTCGTCCGGCAGCTGGCCCTCGGCCTTCAGCGCCTCGACCTGCTGGAGCAGCAGCCCGAACAGGTGCTTGCGGCTGATCTGCCGGTACGTCTTCACACCCAGCGCCGCCGGACCTTCCAGCCCCAGGATCCGCGCGATGTCCGGCCGCAGGTGCAGCTCCAGGAACATCCGCGCGCCGGTCAGCATGCCCTGCCAGCGGTCGCCCGTCTCGCGCACGACCTCGTCGATCGCCCGCTCGGACTCGGCCGTGATCTCGGCCTGGAGCTGCTCGACCACGACGCGGAACAGATCCCCCTTGTCCTGGAACTGGTAGTACAGAGCACCGCGGGTCACCCCGGCGATCTGAACGATTTCCTCCGTCGCGGTCTCGTAGAACCCGCGCTCCGCGAACAACTTACGGGCGGCGGCAACGAGCGCTTGGTTCGTTCGCTCGCGCTTCTCTTGGTGCTTGGTCTTCTTTTCCATACAGCTCGTATGTTTGTGTTCTGTGCAACAGGAATCAAGCGGCCATCCCTGGCCGCACGGTAGAACCACCCCGCTTGGCGGGGGAAACGCCCCTTATCGGTCCTCGATGTCCGATCCTCCATCCCAACGCAGCCCGCGCGGCAGCTGGTTCAGCATCTCGTACCCGGTCTCCGTCACCACGACGAGATCTTCGACCCGAACCCCCCCAAGACCGGGCTGGTAAAGCCCCGGCTCCACCGTCACGGCATCGCCGACCACGAGTTCGGGCCCGCCCATGTCCAGCAGCGGGGGCTCCTTCAGGTCCAGCCCCAGCCCGTGCCCGAGCCCGTGCGGCATCGAGCAAAACCCCTCCGGGGCCTCCGCCGGCGGGAAGCCGAGCGAGAAGCCGTGCTGCTGGATCACCCCGATCGCCGCGCGATGCACGGCCTCGCCCGTCGTCCCGGCTCGGATCACCGCGAGCCCCGCCTCGAGCGCGGCGACCACGGCCGCGTGCATCCGCTCCACCCGCTCGGGGATTTCCCCGTGCACCACGGTGCGGGTGCAGTCTCCGTGGTACCCCGTCTCCCGGTCGCGGGGGAAGACGTCGACGATGATCGGCTCGCCGGTGCGGAGCGGCCCGGCCCCCGGCTCGTGGCAGTCCCCGCCCTGAGGGCCGCCGGCGACGATGTGCGCCTCGCCGAGCAGCCCGTGCTCGCCGAGCACGCGGTCGATCAGGGCCTTGACGGACTCGCTCGTGAGCCGCTGCCCCGTCGCCCGATCGACGAGTTGCCCGTCTGCCTCCGTGCCGGCATCGGCGATCGTCCGACAGGCGGCTTCGATCGCCCGCTCGGTGCCGTGTTGGGCGCGGCGCATGGCTTCGATCTCGTCCCGGTCCTTCGCGCGGCGCTCGCGCACTCCGAGCATCGGGTCGCAGACGACCGAGATCCCGGCTCGCCCGAGTTCGTGCACGTAGATCAGCGGGAGCGTGCGATCGGAGACGACGCGCTCGATCCCGGCGCGGCGCAGGCACTCGGCGACCGCCTGGGCGGCCGCGATCACGCGATCCTCGGAAAGCCCCTCTTCCGGGGTGAAGTCGGCGTAGGCGAAGACCTCGTCGGCCCGTGCGTGCGCCCGGGCTCGCGGGAGTTCGACGTCGCGGAGCACGAGCAGACGCCGCGTGCGCCCATCCGGGCCGGGCAGGTCGATGCAGGCGGCCGGATCGTGCGCGCTGAAGCGGATCCGGTGGAACAGCGCCTTGTTGATGGAAGGCACGCCCGCAACAAGCACGGCCTGGTTCTGCGCCATGGACCCGAAGCGTACACCGCGCGCGGGTCGGGAGGGCGTGCGGAGGGGTGGGGTGAGGACCGGGGGGGGAAGACCGGCGGCGTGCGGGGGACGCGCCGCCGGTCGAGTGGCAGCCGGCCGGGGAGGGTCTCGGCCCCGGCCGGCGCTCGGAGGCGGGTTCAGCCCTGGGTGGCGGGCAGGCGGGCGAGGGCGATGCCGTCCGGCTCGCGCCCGGTCGGCAGGGTGCGGCGGAGTTCGAGCTTGGCGAGGTCGACCACCGCCACGTAGTCCCCGCCCTGGCAGGAGACGTAGGCGAACGCCCCGTCGGGGGAGAGGTCGATCCCGATCGGCACGGGGGCCCGCCCGAGGGCCGGGCTCTCGCGCACCTCGCGGGCGGGGTCGTCGAGCGGGATGCGGGCGAGCAGCTCACGCGAGCCGGCGTCGAAGACCGCCAGTTCGCCCATGAAGGCCGTCGGCACGAGCACGCGCTTGCCGTCCGGCGTGAACCGGACGCGGATCGGGTACCCGCCGCAGGGGAAGTGCGCGATGCGTTCGAGCTTCTCGGCGTCGAAGACGCTGATCGTGCCGGCCTGGTTGTTCGCGACCCAGAGTTCGGCGCCGTCGGGGCTGAGGGCGATCCCCTCGGCGCCGGGGCCGGAGATGGCGTGCCTGAGGGCTTTGGGCTTGTGCGGGACGATGTCCGGCGTCGAGCCGCGGGGCTCGTCGAGCGGGATGGAGGAGACGCTCGCGCCGGCGATGTTCGAGGTGTACGCCCGGCGGCGTTCGGCGTCGGCGACGACCATGTGGCTCACCGGCTGCCCGGTGGAGAGGACGAGCGGCATCGCTTCCACGACCAGGCCGAGCTGCGCGAGCGTTTTGTCCAGGTCGATCACGAGCAGGCTCTGCTGCTGCTCGGCCGTGACGAGCAGCGTGCCGTCGGGCAGGAACGCGAGCCCGTGCGGGCGGACGAACGAGCCGAGGGAGACGGTGCGCGCCGCGCGGCTCTCCCCCGAGACGGCCGCGGGGATGTCGACGATGGTGATCATGCTCCCCGGCATGCCGGCGCCGTAGACGCCGACGACGGCCGTCCGCCCGTCGGGCGCGAGCGCCACCTCGTGCGGGGACTCGGGGAGAGGATGCCGGAAGAGCGTCTCGCCCGAGCCGGCGTCGATGACGCCGACGGCGTTCTCTCCCTTGAGCGCGACGACGAGGATCTCGCGCCCCGGCGGGGCGGGATCGTGGCGCGGAGCGGGTGCGGCGAGGGCGGCCGACAGCGCGGCCCCCAGGCTCGCGAAAAGAGCGAGGGGCATTCCGTGCTCCTGGACTGGGTGGCGAGGACGCGCCGCGAGGGGCGGCCAGAGTTGAACCGCCACCGCCCCGCGCGGTTGCGGCGTCCCGATCGCTCGCGCCGGGGCGGTATGCTGCCGCGCGTGCGGGACAGGTCCGCACGGCAAGAGGAGCCCACCGATGAGCAAGCGTTCGATGTCGATGGTTTTCGCGGCGTGCGGCGTCGCGGCGGTTCTCGGCGGCTGCGGCGAGCCCGCCCCCGAGCCGACTCCGGCGAGCACGGGGGGCGACAGCCCGCAGTCGATGCTGGGGCGCTCGATGGAGATGGGGCGCGACGCGGCGGAAGGGATCGAGCAGCGGGGCGCGGAGGTCGAGGAAGAACTCGATCGCATGCGGGAGGACGCGGCCGGCGAGTGAGCCTCGCCAAGCGTGCGCGTCTTCGCTCCACCGTCCGGGGCGGGCGGTGGAGCGGAGGCGGGCCTCATCGTGGCCCCTGGGGCGCGGGGGCGGAGGCCGCGGATCGCCGTCGGCCCCATCGGCCGACGGCGGGGCGGCGAACCGCACGGGTACGCCCGAAGGGCTCGCCATGCAGCCCCCGGAGACCATCCGCGCGATCCTCGCCCGCCCCGACCGCGCTTCCCGCCGGAGCCGACGGCGCCGACCGCCTCGATCTGATCGATGCGGC
>CAYMFP010000057.1:0-9383 GCA_964389385.1 uncultured Phycisphaeraceae bacterium
CGTCCTCGTCCTCGTCGTCTTCCTCGAACTCGGCGTCGTCGTCGATCGGGTCGGCCCGCTGCCCGGCCTCGGCCCAGGGGTCGGGCGTCGCGGCCCGTTTCCGCGGGGCCTCGCTGCGGGCCGCCCGCCCGCGCCGGACCGCGAACAGGGCGAGCATGAAGGTCACGAACGCCACCGCGATCAGCGCCAGGACCATCAGCAGGAGCATGCCCCACTGCACGGGATCGGGCGCGACGCTGGTCGTTGTGTCCGGATCGCCGGAGGCGGCGCTGGCGAGGGTCGAAAGAGCGGGAAGCATCATCGCCAAGTGTACGGCTCGCCCGTCTCGGGGAATGACGGTGTGCACGTCACGGCGATGCGGGCTCGGCCGCGGGCCGTCCGGGCAGAGACACGGGAAGGCGGCGCCGCGATCGGGACGGCCGGACGCCCGGCGGAAACCGCCCACGCTGACTCCTACAGTGCTGCCCGGCGGGGCCCGTGCGGCCCCGCCTGTTTGTTCACCCGACCCGGACGGGCTTGCGCCCGAACAGAAACCATGCAACTCGAAGCTCACAGCAAGGTGATCGACGAGCTTGAGGCGCGGATCTTGACCATCCGCGACTCTCTTTGACTACGACCGCAAACTCTCCCGACTGAAGGAACTCGAAGACCGTATGGGCGCGGCCGACTTCTGGGACAACCAGGAGAAGGCCAAGGAGATCGTCGGCGAACGCAAGGTCATCAAGGCCCAGGTCAAGCCGGTCCAGGAGGTCGTCGCCGAGTTCGAGGACGCCAAGCTCGCCTACGAGATGTCCCGCGAGGCCGGCGACAAGGACCTGCTCGAGGAGGCCGACGCCTCCCTCGCCTCGATCCTCGAGAAGATGGAGCAGGTCGAGACCCGCTCGCTGCTGAGCGGCAAGCACGACTTCCGCAACTGCTTCCTCACCATCTCGGCCGGCGACGGCGGGACGGAGGCGGAAGACTGGTGCGAGATGCTCTTCCGGATGTACCTCTACTTCTGCGAGCGGATGGGCTGGAAGGTCGAGGAGGTCGAGAAGAGCCACGGCACCGAGGTCGGGCTCAACCGCGTCACCCTGCACGTCCAGGGCGACTACGCCTTCGGCTACCTGAACTGCGAGCGCGGCACCCACCGCCTCGCCCGCGTCAGCCCGTTCAACGCCCAGGGCAAGCGACAGACCTCGTTCGCGACCGTCGACGTCACGCCCGAGTTCGAGGAGGCCGACGTCCAGATCCCCGACAAGGACCTGGAGATCACCGCCTTCGCCCGCTCGTCCGGGCCCGGCGGGCAGAACGTCAACAAGGTCGCCTCCGCGATCCGCCTCGTCCACAAGCCGACGGGCATCATGGTCGTCGCCAGCACCTACCGCGACCAGCCGCAGAACAAGGCCCAGGCGCTGCGCCTCCTCCAGGCCAAGCTCGAGCAGATGGAGGAGGAGAAGCGCGAGGCCGAGATCCTCGAGGCCTCCGGCGGGAAGATGGAGCACCGCGGCTGGGGCGCCCAGATCCGTTCGTACGTCCTGTACGACAACCGCGTGAAGGACCACCGCACCAACTACGAGGTCGGCAACCCCCAGTCCGTCCTGGACGGCGATCTCGGCGGCTTCATCGACGCCGAACTCAAACGCCGCCGGGCGGAGCGGAAATAGCCGCGAGGCGCGGGGAACCGGGCGGGCGATGAAGACGCCGCGGAGGCCGCGCCTTCCTGCGGCGGCGTCCCTCCGGGGGCGCTCGTTCTTCGTCGGCGCGTCCGCTCAGAGCCCAAGCCGGGAGCGGAAGAGCCTGAACACGACGACGTACGCGTTGCTCAGCGGCTCGTCCCGGAAGAGCTGCACGGGTTTGTCGGGGTCCCCGATGAACGGGCGGAGGGTCCATCCCATCTGGATCCCGACGAACGCGTACAGGGCGAGCCACGCGGCCAGCAGAACCCCGTGCCGCCGGGACCGCGCGATCAGCGGGCGGTAGCCGCGCCACGTCACGGCCTGCCCGACGCCCGCGGCCACGGTGAACACGAGCGCGTTCAGCAGCACCGCGTCGGGCTGCCGATCGACCCCCGAGTACGCCACGAGGATCACCGGGCCGAACGAGGCGAGCGCCGCCGCGACCCCCGCCTGTCCGGCCGCGACGGCCCGCAGCGCCTCCCGGAAGTCCGACGCCAGCCCCGCCGCGGCGTAGAGCACGAAGAACCCCGGCAGGCAGATCGCGGCCGTCGCCAGCACCAGGATCGGCATCTTCGCGGCGATCAGCACGGGCATCAGCAGCCGGTCCGGGGAGGTCACGCTGTACGAGCCCATGCACAGCCCGTAGAGCGGGGCCAGCAGCAGGACGACCAGCACCGCCCGCCGTCCGCCTCGCTGCCCGGGGATCGGGCCGCGGCGCAGCAGCGCGTCCGCGTCCCGCAGCACCGCGTCCATCCCCCGGGCCCACGCGGCCGGGGCGTGCATCACTCGATCCCCATCAGGCGCGAGAGCGCCCCGAAGATGCCGGTGAACACGGTCCCGTGCTGCTTGCGGAAGATCTCGAACGGGGCGTTCGGGTGCCCGATGAACGGGCGGAGGATCCAGCCCATCTGCAGCCCGACGAGCCCGTACACGGCCGCCCAGATCGCCAGCAGGAACCCGCCGCCCCCGGCCGGGGCCTCGGCCGGGCGGACGCTCGGAGGCGTGAGGCGGCGGACGCCGCTCTCCTCGTCCACGATTGGCGGGGCCGGCGGCGGCTCGGGCGTTCGGCTCGCGGCGGGCGCCAGGCCGCGGGCGAGCGCGTTGAGCGTCCGGATGAGGAACCCGAGCCCGATCGCGCCGCTGATCCCGAGCAGCACGACGTTGAGCAGAACCATGAACGAGTAGCTGTCGGTGCTCAGGGTGAAGAAGCCGAGGATCGGGGCGAGCGAGGCGGCGACCGCGAGGTTCACGGCCACGGCGGCGACCATGACCCGGAGCATCGCCGTGAAGGTCAGGCGCGAGCCGAGCAGGGCGCCGAAGACGTAGAGCGAGGGGAAGGTGACGAGCAGCGTCAGGAAGAAGAGGAGCGGGAGCTTGAGGCCCGCGGAGAGCACCTGGGCCAGGCCGTCGAGGCCGCGGAGGCGAACGAGGTAGAGCCCCATGAAGGCGCCGTAGACGCCCCCGAGGATGACCCCGAGAGGCGTGAAGACGACGAGGGGGAGGTCGGTGCGGTGGGTTTCCGCGAGGGCGGGTCCGCCGCGTTCGCCGCGCAGGACAGCGTCGAGCCGTCGGAGCGCTCCGAGGGCGTGGTTCATGGTGGCATCCTCTTGCTGGTCCCGCGTTCCACGGCGGGCAACCCGATTACGGTGTCGCCGGTACGGGGTTCGCTCTGGCGCGCGGAGATCGCGCGGTGCGTGCGCAAGTGATGACGGATCAGTGACTTCGGGGCGACGGAAATTCGCGGGCCCACCCGAGGGCCTGCGGAAGCGCAGTCAGGGCCCGGTCAGAGGATGTACTCGAGCTCGAGTTCGTGCTTGAGGGGGATGCCGAAGAGGCCGAGGTCGGGTATCTCGGGCTTGAGGGCGCGGGCGGCGGCGATGGCGTCGCGGTAGAGAGCGACGAGGTCGAAGTCGCGCCGCTGGTAGAAGCGCAGGGCCGGCGTGTTGTCGTTGGTGGTGATGAGCCAGAGGCGGCGGCAGCCGGCGGCGCGGGCCTCGTGGCGGACGGCCGCGAGCAGGCAGGAGCCGATGCCGCCGGAGCCGGCGAGCGAATTGTGCGTCACGATCTCGCAGTCCTTCGCGCCGTTGCCGATTTCGTGGAAGATGTAGGTGATGAGCCCGACGGGCTCGTTGTCGCGGAACGCTCCGAAGCCGGGGAGCTGGTCGGCCTCGTGGACCTGCCCCTTGCCGACGATGCGGGTGGAGGCCCAGTACTGCTTGAGGAGACGGCGGACCCAGGGTTTGTCGGTCTCGGGATCGATCGCGCGCACGGTGAAGGAGGATCCGGGCGGGACGATCGAACTCGGGTCGATGCGTGCCTGGGTTTCGTCCATGCGTGTTCTCCGGAGGATTGAAGGCGCCGCCGGCGGCCGCGGATGGTAGGACGGACGGCGCTAGGTTCGAGGCGCGGCGTCGGAACGGACGCGGCGGCGGTCGGCCCCTGCGCCGCGAACGCGGCGAGCATGTCCGCACTCGGGGCAGGCGGTGAGGCCGCTCCAACGGTAGCCGCAGGAGGGGCAGTCTCGTCGGATGGCCCGGCCGAGGCGCCGTGCAGCGGCGGGGAGCGAGAAGAGGGCGTAGGCCGCGGTCCCCGCGATGGCGATGTTCGCCAGCAGTCCCGCGGGGAGCACGGCCGTGGGGAGCATGCGGAACGAGCCGCGGTCCGGGGTCGGCAGCCAGTCGGGCCATTCGCGGCCGGCGTGGTGCCCCGCGTCCGCGTGGATCTGCTGGAGGACCTGCATGATCTCGCGGCCCGACCGCGTCGGTCCGTCGCCGGCGTCGACGGCGTTGCCGAGCACCATGTCGAAGTAGACCGTCCGGAACGGCCAGCCGAAGGAGTAACGCTCGATGACGAGCAGCATCGGCGGGTCGATCTCGAGCACGCCGTGGAACGAGTCGATCGTGGCACCGAAGCCGTCGCCAACCTGCTCATTGGGAGCAACGAGCAGGCCGAAAGGATGGTGGCGGGAGACGGCGGTCGGGCCGCGGAACGAATCGGGGAGGTAGCCGGGGAGGCGCGCGGATGCCGGATCGCGTTCCTCGATTTCGTCGGGCCGGTACGTCCCGAGTTCCATGCACGACGCCGGGATGAACGTCAGCACCAGGGTGGCGATGAGGGCCAGCACAAGGGATGCGACGGCTCGCCGAGGCGATGCGAGCTTCGAACGAGCCGAGTGTGGCATCGCCGCAGTGTGCCGGATCGGCTGATGAGGGTCAAGCCCGTGGATGGATTCCATCGTTGCCGCGCCCCCTGGTGGGATCCGGCGCGGGGCATGCACAACCGCGTGTGGTTGTGAGTGGAATTACAACGGGAATTGGTTGTGTCGTTTCTCCCGAGCTTGCGCTCGGGGCTCTCCGGCGGAGCGTCGTTGCGGCGTCAGAGGTTGGCGAGGAGGTCGTCGAGGAGGGTGCTCGCGCCGATGCGGAGGCGATCGGGGTTGAGGGCGTCCGGGCCGAGGATCTCCCGGGCGAGGAGCACGTAGAGCAGGGCCTGGTCGGTGGTGCGGACGCCCCCGGCGGGCTTGAAGCCGAGGGCGCGTCCCGAGGCGCGGGCGGTCTCGAGGAGGATGCGAGCGGCCTCGGGAGTGGCGTTGACCTTGGCCTTGCCGGTGCTCGTCTTGAGCATGTCGCCGTCGTCGAGTTCGGCGGCGACGAGTTCGGCGGCGCGGCGGATGTTGTCCGGCGTCTCCAACTCGCCCGTCTCGAGGATGACCTTGAGGTGCACGCCGCGGGTGGCGGCGCGGATCTCGCGGACCTCCGCGGCCATCTCGTCGTGGCGCCCCGCGAGGAAGAGCCCGCGGTTGATGACGATGTCGAGTTCATCGGCCCCGGCACGGATCGCCTCGGCGCAGTCGAGGAGCTTGACCTTGAGGGGGTATTGCCCGGAGGGGAACGCGGCGGCGACGCTGGCGACGCGGACGGGCGTGCGCGCGAGCGATTCCGCCGCGCAGGGGACCATCGCGGGATAGACGCAGACGGAGGCGCAGCGCAGGCCCGGGTCGCTCTCCAGCGGAGCGAGGGCGCGGCGGCAGAGCGCGCGGACGCGGTCGGGCGTGTCGGTGCCCTCGAGCGTCGTGAGGTCGAGAAGACCGATCGCCACGCGCGCGAGGCGGCGCCGCTCCTCGGTCGAGAGTTCGCGGACGCGTTGTTCGAGATCGGCCGGTGCGTCGGTGGGCATGGCGGAGGGTACGGGGGGACCGGGGAAGCGGGCGGATCGGGGACGTGCCGATCGGCGGAAGGGGATGGCGCGGGCATCGGGTGGTCCTCCGTATATCCCGCGCAGGACCGGCGGCGCGCGCACAAAGCCGGGCGATCCGGAACGTGTTTCAGCGGATCGGCGACGGATCGGGGAGTTTTCCGGGGACGTTTGTGGTGGGCGTTTTCCCGGCGGCTCGCCTGTCAGGCCACCGCCGCGCCGCTCGCCGGTGCGGGGTGGCGCTGCGAGAAACGGCGGAGGAAGGACGTCGCGGCGTCGCGGCAGGTGTCGAGCCAGGGTTGTTCGGCCCAGAGGGCGACGTGCCCGGCGCCCTCGATCGGGACGAACGTGCCGTCGGGGGCGGCGGCGGCGATGCGGCGGCCGTCCTCGGGCGGCGAGACGGCGTCCTCGGCGCCGTGGAGGACGAGCAGGGGGCAGCGGAGGCGAGAGGCGAGGCGTTCGCGGTCGTAGCGGCGCCAGAGCGGGCCGGCGCCCGCAGCGAGCCCGAGGAGGGCGACGGCGACGGAGAGGGTCGGGCCGCTGGGCATGCCCTTGAGGCGGAGAACGTTCCGGGCGGGCTCGACGGCGAGGCGGTAGGGGCACTCGGCGATGACGCCGGAGACGAGCCCCGCGTGCTCGCGGTCGTCGGCGAGGGCGGCCGCGGCGGCGATGGAGATGCCGGCGCCCATCGAGGATCCGCAGAGGACGAGGGGGCGGTCGGTCGAGGCGCGAACGCGGTGCACGAGGGCGGCGAGGTCCTCCGGCTCGCGCTGGCCGAGGGTGCAGGAACCGGGGGCCTCGCCGTGTCCCGGGAGGTCCCACGTCACGAGGCGCGAGCAGGCGGGGGCGAGCGCGGCGACGCGAGGGAGGGTGAAGACGCGGTCCTCGCCCCAGCCGTGGGTGACGATCACGACCGGGCCCCGCGGGTCGAGCCCGCGGACGTCCCACACGGGCAACTCGCGCCCGCGGCTGGTGAAGGTCCAGGATTCGGCGTGCAGAGGTGGATCGAGTTCGGCGGGTGTGGTGGCGCGGCCGCGGGAGAGGGCGTGGGCGACGCCGACGCGCGGCGGGCGCACGAGCCCGCGGAGGGTCATGCCGGCGATGGCGGCGAAGAGGAGGAGCAGCCCGAGGCCCAGGAGCTGGGCGAGGCCGAGGAGTTGCTGGGCGTCGGGGGGGAAGTGCACGTGTGGGTGGCCGCGGGGAACGGGGGAGGGCTGCGCCGCTCGGGACGGGGCTAGGCGCCGAAGAGGCGGGTGACGTCGTGGAACGTGATGTACAGGAAAGCGGCGCCGATGATGAGGATGCCGGCGAGGGTGATGGCGTTCTGGAAGCCGACGGGGGCGGGGCGGCCGCGGATCTGCTCGTAGAGGAGGAGGAGGAACTGCCCGCCGTCGACGACGGGGAGGGGGAGGAAGTTGACGACGGCGAGGTTGACGCTGATGAGGGCGAAGAAGAAGAGGAGCCAGACGGGCCCGCGGCCGGCGATGGTGGTGCCGATGTGGGCGATGCCGACCGGGCCGCGGAGATGCTCGACCTTGACGGTGCCTTCGGCGAGGCGTGCGAAGGTGGCGTAGGTGGCGAGGATGACGCGGCGGGTCTCGTCGATGCCCATGCCGAGGGCGTCGACGGGGTTCTCGCCGCGCAGGAGGGTCTGCTTGGGGGCGAAGAGGCCCGCGGCGGGGAGCGTCCACGCGTTGGCCTCGAGCCGGGCGAGGGCGGGCTCGTCGAGCGTCCACTCGCGTTCGACGACGGCGGGCTCGGCGCCGGGCTCGCCGCGCCCGACGGGGAGTTCGAGCGTGACGGGGACGGCGACCGTCGCGTCCGCGCCCGCGACGGCCGCGCCGAGTTCGCGGCGGATGTCGGAGAAGTTCACCACCGGCGTTCCGGCGATGGCGACGATGCGCGTGCCGGGGCGGAGGATGAGGTCCGCGGCCGGCGGGCGGAAGTGCTCCTCGGCGTCGGGCGTGGCGGCGAGCCGCTCGATCGGGCGGGCGACGAGGGTGTCGGTCGCGGACGTGTTGTCGGTGATGAAGCCGACGCGGCCCTTGGCGTCGACGGCGACGGTGAAGCTGACGGTTTGGGGTTGGCCGTCGACCCGTCGGATGACGGTGACGGGCACCTCGCGCCCTCGGTTGGCGCGGAGTTCGGTGACGCCCTGCTCGATGGAGGGGTACTCGACGGAGCCGATGCGTGCGAAGACGTCCCCGGTGCGGAGGCCCTGCCGGTGGCCGCGGGAGCCTTCGGCGGCCTCGCCGACGGACATCACGGGGGCGAGGCCGAGGAGGTTGGGGTAGAGGATCGGGTTCCGGCTGACGCCGACCCAGTAGTCGTGGGCGAAGCTGGGCTCGGGGGTGAGGGTTTCGGTGAAGGTCTGCCCGGCCTTCTCGAACGTGAGGGTGAGGGGGCGTCCGTCGGAGGCGGCGAGGGCGTCGCGGAGCGGCTGGAGCGTGTCGCCGACGGGGCGGGAATCGATCTCGGTGAGGCGGGCGCCGGGCGGGGTGTGCTCGAGCCCGACGAGGGGGGCGATGCGGGACCAGGGGGCGCCGAGGTCGTCTTCCCCGGCGAGGACCGGGGCGACGGGCGGGACGACGCCGAAGTCGAGCAGCCCTGTGTCGCGGCTCACCCGGGGGGTGATGCGGAAGGTCAGCGGCCGGTCGTGCCCGTCGCGCCGGACGAGGAGTTCGACGGGCTTGCCGCGGGAGGCCATCGCGGCGGCGACCGTGATGTCGTCGAAGCGGTTGGGCGTGCGGCCGTTGACGGAGAGGACGACATCGCCGGGCCGGAGGCCGGCGTCGTGCGCGTCGCCGGGCTCCGCGTCGACGGGGGCGGCGAGGGCGGCCGGGGAGCCGGGGACGACGCCGCCGATCTCCGGCGGCGGGACGCTCATGCCGATGGTGTAGACGACGATGAAGAGGAGGGCGGCGGTGATGAGGTTCATCACGACGCCGGCGGAGATGACGATCATCCGCTTCCAGGGCTTGCAGTTCTGGTAGCTGTCGGGGGCGTCGGAGACGGCCTCGGGGTTGAGGTCCTCCTGGCCGAGCATCTTGACGTAGCCGCCGAGGGGGAGGGCGTTGAGGCGGTATTCGGTGGGGCTGACGCGATCGGCGAGGGCCGTCCGGGCGGCGTCCCGGGCGTCGCCCTCGGCGCCCTGGGCCTGCTCGACGAGCTTGCGGTACTCCGGCTCGCTGGAGCGGCGGGTGAAGCCGATGCCCTTGCGGTAGCAGAGGAGCGGGGGCCCGAAGCCGATGGCGAAGGCGAGGACGCGGATGCCGGCCCAGCGCGCGGCGAGGAAGTGCCCGAGTTCGTGCACGAAGACGATCAGCCCGAAGCCGACGACGACGATGAGGAGGCTGGCGACGGCGGCCAGGGGGCCGAGGAAATCGAACATCGCCCATGGTAGGGGTTCGAGGGGCGCACGGTTCGCCCCGCGGAGAGGGGCGGGCGGCGGAGAAGCGGATGGGGCCCGCGGGGGCGTGCCGGTCCGCTGGATGAGGTGAAGGGAGGGAGGGTGGGGTGGGGTTAGTTCTT